>JAILDU010000070.1 GCA_024689005.1 Paludibacteraceae bacterium | reverse complement strand
TCGTTTCTTTGAAATCGGTCATGATCATTATTATTACGACGACATGGCAACCGAGGAACACGTAAACTGGTTGGTACAAACATCATATTTACCATTGTGCCAGACCATCAAAGAAATGATCAGTCTAAGCAAAGGTAAGTTCCATTGCGGATTGAGTGTGAGCGGAACGATGATCGAGATGTTCGAGCAATTCAATCCGGAGATGATAGATATATTGAAGGAGTTGGCTGCCAGCAAGTGTGTAGAGTTTCTGGCAACTCCGTATAGTTACTCGTTGGCATCCGAGTATAATGAAAGTGAAATGAAAGAGCAATTCAAGAAACAAGGAGAATTGCTTGAGAGTATATTTGGTGTTAAGGCTCAGACTGTATGGAACACGGAATTGTTATACACAGACGAGACAGCCTTCCAATTGAGCAAAATGGGTTACAAGACCATTTTGACCGAAGGCGCTAAGCATATATTGAGTTGGAAAACACCAAACTGCGTGTATCAGTCGGCAGGTTCGCCCAAGACAAAAGTGCTGCTACGCAATACCAACCTGAGTGATGAGTTAAGTTTTCATTTCTCGGACCCGGGCTGGGGCAATTTCCCGATAGATGCAGAGAAGTATGCGAACAGACTGAAAGCCTTCCCGGAAGGAGATGATATAATCAATATATGGGTGGGAGCGGATACGTTTGGCGTTCGTCAGAATGCAGGGAGCGGCATATTTGATTTTCTGAAGGCTCTTCCGTACTATGTCTTGGAGCGCGAGATGGGATTCATGACTCCGGCAGAGGCGGCTAAGAAATTGCCGGCAAACAATGTAGTATCAGCTCCGTACGCGCTAACATGGACAGGAGAAGCCAAGGACCTGAGCGTATATGTAGGCAATGATTTGCAACAAGAGGCTATCAACAAACTGTTCGCCGTAGCGGAACGAGTTCATCTATGTCAAGACAAGGCACTGAAGACCAATTGGTTGCGACTGCAAGATGTGAACTATCTGCACTATATGAACCACATAGATCAGGGAGAAACACAGTATGAGTCGGCCTATGATGCATTCATCAATTATATGAACGTGCTATCCGATTTCTTGCAGACAGTAGAAGAACAATACCCTACTACTATTGACAATGAAGAATTGAACGCGTTACTGAAAACAATACGTAATCAAGAAGAAGAGATACAACAATTGCAAGCAAAATTGAAAGCAAAGAAAAAGTAGTAAAGAAAAAACATTTTTGAGAACAAAGCGATTAAAAATAGTATTAGTATTGTTGGCAGCGGTCATGTCGGTCGCTGCCAAGCAGTCTCTTCCTCGTACGGTAATCAGTACGTGGCAGATGTCGTCGTTGAGTGCAGTGGCAGATACCATTCCTTTCACAGATACGACGATGCTTAACTACCATGATGTGGATGTACAACAACGCTATTCGCTGAGCAGTGTCACTAATGGTAACGTGCTGGTATCTCCGATAGAAAGCCGTATTGTACGGGATCGATTGCGTACTATAGAAGACCCGTTTGCATGGAGTCTGGCACCCTATGTAGTAACACCGCAACAGCAACGGTACTTCAACACCACAACGCCCTACTCATCGGTTGCATATAAGAAAGGCTTTGTGACCGGACATGAGGAGAACGACATAGGATTCCTGTTTACCGGTAATATTGGCAAAGCTCTAAATCTCGGCGTAGAGATGGACTACTTGAATTCAGTAGGCCACTATGCCAATACAGCCGGCAAGTTGTATAGAGGTTCGTTGTGGGGCAGTTATGATGGAAATCACTATTCTCTCCATGCGTCTTTTGGCTGGAGTCAACTCAGTTCGTTTAATAACGGAGGACTACAGAGAATAGAGAGTTTGCTCGAGCAGAAAGCGGAAAACCTGCCTGTTAAAATGAATAGTATGGTAGGCTATCGTTACCTGAGTGGGTATCTACACAATCAATACGCCATTACTTTAGAGCGAGATTTTCATGACACGATTGAGGTAATAGAGGATGGAAAGCGTATTAAGAAAGACACCATCAAGACAATGTATATTCCGCTGATGACCTTCTCACACGTGTTTGAAGCGAACAACTCCAATCGTCGCTACATAGAGCACCACACATCAGAACAAGGATACAATGATTCAATTGATTACGACATAGACCGAAAGCGATCGTTCTTTGATACCACTTACTATGATAAGAAAGAGACACATGACACAACGGACGTTTTAACAATACGCAACACCATAGCAGTCACTTTCTGCGAAGCATATAATACAAAATTGAAGTTTGGCTTCTCGGTATTTGCTATGAATGAGTGTCAGCGCTTTTTGCATTACATGGACCCATATGATAGTATCAGCAAAGAGACTGGCATTATACCGGAAAGCAAACTATTAGGAGAATTTCCGGAAAACGGTCTCATAACCGGTTCTTCTCCATATAAGGTCCCGTACGTTTGGTACAACAATACCTTCGTAGGAGGTGCAATACATAAGAAGAGCGGAAAATATTTTCGCTATAATGTAGAAGGCAAAGTATGCTTGCTGGGATACAAAATAGGGGAATATGATGTTAATGGTACATTTAATAGTCGGATACCTATAGGCAAAGATAACCTATATATTAATGCGCGTGCATATGCGAAGAGCGAGGCTCCGAGTCCGTATCTGCAACATTTCCGGTCAAACCACCTCAAGTGGGACAATACTTTCGGATTTACTCACCGATTTATGGGAGAAATGAATGTAGATTACCCCACCCAATGGGTGCGACCGTATATTAACTTTGGTTATGAGGTTCAAGTACATCCCATATATGTTTCGATTCGAGATTGGAAACCACGTCAGTATGATGGTGAAGTACATGTGATTACGGGTGATGTAGGATTGGATTTGACGACGCCATGGATAAATTTTGAAAACAGGGCAGTGGTTCAACATAGTTCCAATGATAGCGTGATATCCGTGCCAACAGTTATACTACAACACAGATTGTATTATCACGGCACGTGGTTTAAAGCTTTAGATGCTCAAATAGGAGTGGATTTGCGATATTTCACCAAGTATTATGCGCCTCTATTGTGTCATGCAACAGGTATGTTTGCCAGCCAGCAGGCGAAGAAAGTAGGCAACTATCCTTGGATGAATGTGTACGCGAACTTCTATGTGCGATCTATCCGATTGCGGTTTTTCGCGCAATACCAACACATAAACCACCTTTTTATGAAAAATAATACAAACTATTTGACCATGCCGGGATATCCGACAAATCAGGATACCTTCCGTGCAGGATTGGCATGGCATTTTTATAATTAAAAAAGAGATTGAGAATTAGGGATTAGAAGTATGCAAGTATCACAAAATTTAAATAAAATACTCTACTATGCACATGACGAAGCGGAGCGCTTGATGTGCAAGCAGATTGAACCGGAGCACTTGTTGTTGGCTATTATCCGCCTCGGCGAAGGCTCGGCATTCGAACTTTTACTTCGCACTTCGTTTCGTCCGGAAGATGCGAAGAAACAATTAGACGACAACCTGCGTTGTGAAGAGACTCTAATAGAGCCTATCACGCGTAGTCGTCAAGTAGAGCGAATCTTGCGTGTAGCAGAGGGAATAAGCAAGGAGTATAAGTCTGAACAGATAGGTTCGGCTCATCTGTTATTGGCCATCATGCGTGAACAACTAAACAGAGCGGCTGCTTATCTTGAGAATGTATGGGGCATAACTTATCAGCAATTGGTAGAACTATATGGCCAACCTCACCATGTGACGGATACTCCGCAAGATGGAGGCGGACAGATGGGAGATCTGAATGAAGGGCCATGGCAGCAATCTCAACCACAAAAGAATACGCAAACAATAGGAACTACCACCGCATTGGACAAATACGGACATGATTTGACTCGTCAGGCGGAACAAGGACTACTGGACCCTGTGGTGGGACGCGAAGTGGAGATAGAGCGCGTAGTGCAAATATTGAGCCGCCGCAAAAAGAACAATCCGATACTAATAGGAGAGCCCGGCGTAGGAAAATCTGCTATTGTAGAAGGATTAGCATTACGAATCATGACGAATGAAGCAGGTGCTCTCCGCGGAAAACGCATAATTACTTTGGACATAGCCGCCATGGTAGCAGGCACAACGTATCGCGGACAGTTCGAAGAGCGAATGAAACAGGTGATTACCGAACTGCAAAATCATCCTGAAGTAATACTCTTTATCGACGAGATACATACCATCATAGGAGCCGGTAACGCACAAGGTTCGCTGGATGCGGCCAACATACTAAAACCGGCACTCGCACGCGGAGAAGTGCAATGCGTGGGGGCAACCACTACGGCCGAATACGCCAAGTCGATAGAAAAAGACGGTGCATTGGAACGTCGATTCCAGAAAGTGGTTGTGCGTCCTACAACCGGTGAGGAGACTTTGGATATATTGACCCGCTTAAGCGAACACTATGCAAAATATCATCATGTAGTTTATACTCCGGAAGTATTGCATGCTTGTGTCAACCTAAGCGAACGCTACTTGACAGATCGCGCCTTCCCGGACAAAGCGATAGATGTTATGGATGAAGTGGGTGCACGCAGCCAGGCCCGCCAAAAAGCAATCGGCGAAACCGAATCTCCGGCCTACGTGGTGACGACGGAGGATGTTGCCGGTGTTGTGAGCATGATGTCCGGTGTGCCCGTACAACGAGTTGCACGCGCAGAAAATGAACAACTACGGACTATGAGCGAAACACTCCGTCGCCGAATCATAGGACAAGACAAAGCTGTAGATACAGTAGTACGTGCTATTCAACGCAGCCGATTGGGACTGCGCGACCCGAATAGGCCGATTGGTACGTTCTTTTTCCTGGGCCCAACCGGCGTGGGAAAAACATATTTGGCTCAGTGCTTAGCAGAGGAGATGTTCGGTAGCAAGGACGCGCTTATACGGTTTGATATGTCCGAATATATGGAAAAACATACTGTGAGTCTGTTGGTTGGTGCGCCTCCGGGATATGTAGCACATGAGGAAGGAGGAAAACTTACAGAAGCCGCACGACGCAAACCATATTCAATAGTACTATTCGACGAGATAGAAAAGGCGCATCCGGATATCTTCAATATCCTATTGCAGGTTCTTGACGAAGGACGCCTAACCGATAGGCAGGGACACGTGGTTGATTTCCGCAATATGGTGATCGTATTGACCAGTAATGTCGGAACTCGTCAACTACAGGAATTCGGAGGAGGAATAGGATATGGAATGAGCGAGCCGGATCCGAAAACAGCGAATCAAATGCTCCTCAAAGCCCTGCAAAAACAATTCCCTCCGGAGTTTGTCAACCGTATTGACAATGTGATTACTTTCGAGTCACTCAGTCGCGAAACGATAGCACGTATTGTCCGAATAGAGATAAGTCGTTTACAACAACGTCTAAAGGCTCAAGGACATGCTTTAGTAGTAAGCAACGAAGCAATAGACCAATTGGTAGAAAAGAGTTACGACAGCAAGAATGGAGCGCGACCCGTCAAACGGGCTGTTCAAACCTATTTGGAGGATCCGCTAACAGATATCTTGTTACGCAAACCTGATCAAAAGAAAATAACAATTAAAACAATAAAACAATAATGACATTAGAAATTACAGACGCTAACATCAAGGATGTGATTGCGTCAGGCAAACCCGTAGTCGTAGATTTCTGGGCTGCATGGTGTGGTCCATGTAAGATGATGCTCCCTATTCTGGAGGAACTTTCCAACGAATATGAGGGCCGTGTAGTAGTAGGAAAACTGAATGTAGATGAGAATCCGGACACCTGTGAAGAATATGGAATAATGAATATCCCAACTATGCTTTTCTTTCAGAACGGGGAACTGGTAAATCGCCATGTTGGAGCCAGCAGAAAACAAGATTTGGCACAAATTATTGACTCCATTTTATAAAAAACATGCCAAAATGGCAGAAAAGTTCACTTTTTTTTGGTCATGTCAAAAAAAAGTAGTACTTTTGCGCCCTATTTGCCTAAATAGGCATGTTTTTTGTGTGCCTAATGTGGGATTTTTAGGGTCCCCAAAAGTAAACCAGCATAGCGTTTGCTTTGGGGAAAGCGTAGCACAACACGTAGCGCTATACAAGTGCATAGCACGCAGTCGCGCGAGTGTTAGTGCAAGCGCGGTCCGGTAGCTCAGCTGGATAGAGCAACAGCCTTCTAAGCTGTGGGTCTCGGGTTCGAATCCCGACCGGATCACAAGGATTGATTGGTGGATATATCCAAACATGTTTGGATAGATACAGCAGGCAATTCTTGAGCTGAGCGCATAGCGAGCAGCAGGGATTGCGAAGAAATCCCGACCGGATCACAAGGATTGACTGGTGGATATAGCCAAACGTGTTTGGATAGATACAGCAGGCAATTCTTGAGCTGAGCGCATAGCGAGCAGCAGGGATTGCGAAGAAATCCCGACCGGATCACAAGGATTGACTGGTGAATATAGCCAAACGTGCTTGGAGTACACTAAACGCATAGCACAACATATGCGGCAACATCAGTAGATCTTAATAGTCTTCATAGCGGTCTGTTTTCCAGTTCTCACGTTTTACCAATTAACGCTTGGCATAGACGCAGAGCAAGATAACAGACTCGACCTAAACTTAGAGTATAGTATATACTTATATTATATGCGTCAATTAAAAATTACAAAATCAATCACTAATCGTGAGTCAGCTTCGCTGGACAAGTATCTGCAAGAGATTGGTCGCGAGGAGCTGATTTCGGTTGAGGAAGAAGTAGAATTGGCCGGCCGCATTCGCAATGGCGACCGCGCTGCGTTGGAGAAACTGACCAAAAGCAACCTACGTTTTGTAGTGTCTGTGGCTAAACAGTACCAAAACCAAGGATTGAGTTTGCCTGATTTGATTAACGAGGGCAACTTAGGTTTGATAAAGGCTGCAGAGAAATTTGATGAAACACGCGGTTTTAAGTTTATCTCCTATGCAGTGTGGTGGATTCGTCAATCTATTTTGCAGGCATTGGCTGAGCAGAGCCGTATTGTACGCCTCCCGCTTAACCAAGTAGGCTCACTCAACAAGATCAACAAAGCTTACCAACGTTTTGAGCAAGAACATGAGCGCAAACCCTCTGCTGAGGAATTAGCCGAAGTTCTTGACATGCCTGTTGACAAGATTGCCGACACCCTAAAGATGTCCGGCCGTCACGTAAGCGTGGATGCGCCATTCGTTGAAGGAGAGGACAACAGTCTAATTGATGTAATGGTCAACGAGGACTCGCCGAATGCCGACCGTGGTCTTATCAACGAGTCACTATCCACAGAGATTGAGCGTGCGCTCCAGACCCTGACTCCTCGCGAGGCAGACATTCTGCGCAAGTTCTTTGGAATACGTACTCCGGAGAAGACATTGGAAGAAATCGGAGACGAGCTTCACCTCACACGCGAACGTGTGCGTCAGATTAAGGAGAAAGCCATTCGTAAACTCAACCAAGGTCAGCGCAGTCACATATTAATGACCTACTTAGGCTAAGCACTCAAGAGAAAGTGATAGCATGCAAGCGCCTTCCTTCGGGAGGCGCTTTTTGTTTTGTTGTTAATCTCAATCAAAGAGAGTCGGTTGGTCGTCATCCATCCGCTGAAGAATAGCTCGCATCAGAGTCTCGCGTATCAGCCGGCTGCGATTGGCCACACCGTATTGACCGCAGAACTGATCCAGCAAGCGTTGTTCGCTGTCGTTGAGCAAGATACTCACCCTGTGTTCGCGAGGTTGCTTGTTATGCTTTTTGTCCGAAGTCGGTTTCATCAGAAGTATAGTGCCATTTTGAGTCCGGCTGTCACCACGTAACGTCCGGTCGTGTGAATAAAAGGTTCACCGCCTACTATCTCTGTCTGTTGGATCTTCGCTTGCTGGAATTGCCCGAATGCAACAACTGATATAGCGGTCCGCGGGTTCAGTTGGCAGCGATAACCGAAATCCAAGTCAGCATATATACCACCAAGATAGTTCTTGCTTAGCGCCACACCGTATCCGAGCGCTGCACCGAACACAGGAGCATGCCTCTCTTCGGTCAACGGCAGACGCAGTACCATTTGAATCGGCAGGAAATTATATTTGTTTGCGCCTATGAAAAGACCATGATAACCGAAACCTGCTCCTGCTAATATATGTCGGTCACCTATATGATGCGAACCTACCAACAGGTCAACGCTGAATGCACCACCTTTGTCGTTCGAATTGAAGGCAGCACCGCCGCCCAGTTCCAACAGGATGGACACTTTCTTTTGTGGGGTTATCTCTTCGCCTGCTTTCTCTTCTTTTTGCGGCTGTTCTTCTTCGGTCACATCCGCTATTACCTCTTTGACGTCCGCACGCGGGTACTGATAGCGTGCACCCTCTCTGTCACGCACTATCACCACTTCCTCGTTCTGGAAGACGATCGTTCCCCTCACACGCGCACCGGTATGTAGCACAATCGTCTCCGCGTGCGCACATAGCGCGAACGAAGCCAAAAGAACCCATATATAGATGCGTTTTGTCATATCATTACTACTCTACTCTTCCACTATCGCAAAATCAATCTGACTGCGATTAACGTCTGCGCGAACAACCTGCACTTTGACGGCATCGCCGAGTGTATATGTCTTGCCGCTTCCGTCCGCTATTAGGCGGTAGTTTTTCTCGTCGTGCTGCCAATATTCTCCGTCTTTTCCGAGAGATGCCACGTGCACTAATCCTTCGCAGCGGTTTTCATCCAACTGTACAAAGATGCCGAAGTCTGTCACACCGCATATGTGTCCGGCAAAGGTCTCGCCAATATGCTGTTCCAACCACAAGGCCTGAAACATCTTTATGCTCTCGCGTTCGGCTTGTTGCGCTTCTTGTTCGCAGGCAGAGCAATGCTCACACATCTCTTCCAGCACCTCTTGCGGCCAAGTATCACCTTTGCCGCTTAGCAAATATTTGTCTATGAGCCGGTGAACTATCAGGTCCGGGTAGCGACGTATAGGCGAAGTGAAATGTGTATAGTGAGTAAAAGCTAATCCGTAGTGACCGATATTATGAGTAGAATAGACAGCCTTGGCTTGGGCACGAATCATCAGCATGTCTATTACTTGCTCCTGAACTCGACTGCCCATACGCTTTTTGAACTGCTTCACTTCATCCAGCTTGTCGCTGTTGGGTATATCGTGCACACGATATACAAACGGTTTGCCGCCCACCGAGCGAGCCACGGTGCGATTGGCCAGCAGCATAAACTCTTCTATCAAGTGATGGGCTTCGTTGGGTTGCTCAAAATATATCTCCGTGGGCATGCCTTTGCTATCCAGCTTAAATCGCATTTCTTCTTGTTCGATAGTCAATGCTCCGTTAGCTATCCGCTCCGCTCTCAACTTCTCTGCCATACCATGCAGCGCCATAATAGCTTTCTCCAAACTTTCGTCCTTCGCCTTGAGCCCTTCGCCTTTTATTATCTGTTGCGCCTCATCATAATTGAGTCGGGCATTCGAGCATATGACAGTCCGGCAGATCTTCTGCTTCAGAACACGCGCTGTTGCATCCATGGTAAACACAACGGACATGCAGAGCTTATCTTCATTGGGGCGAAGCGAACAGAGATCGTTGCATAGTTCTTCGGGCAACATCGGCAAAACCCGATCCACCAGATAAACGCTTGTGCCGCGCTTATATGCATCATCATCTATCTTACTACCGGGTTTGACGTAGTGCGACACGTCTGCTATATGCACACCTACTTGGAACGAACCGTCTTCATTGCATGCAAAACTGAGTGCGTCGTCAAAATCTTTGGCATCTGCGGGATCAATGGTAAAAGTGAACACATCGCGCATGTCGCGACGCCTGAGTATTTCTTTTGGATCAATCATATCGAGTGCAAAAGTACTATTTTTTTTTAATATATGCAAAATTTTCATGTATTTATTTCCGAGATATAAGTTTTTTGACACAAAATTTGCACATATAAAACAAAAGCAGTACCTTTGCGCCACAAACAAAAAATGCAATTAACCATTTTAATTTATATCCTCTACAATGAAAAAGTACATTTTACTCGCTATTTTCTGTGTGGCAACGATGAGCGGTATGGCTCAGCACCATCATGGTCACACACCTCCGCCGCCTCCCGCCACCCAACATCACGACCACCATCACGGTCATCACCATGGCCATACACAACCGCCACAAAAGCCGGTTGTTATCTGCGCAACAGCCGATCAAATGCTGTTGGTGCTACAAGTACTCGACAAGCAGTACTCGGATGAGAAGCGGATGGACATCGCTATGCTGTGTGTTACGTTGGGACACTTCTGCACGAATGATCTTGCAAGCATAGCCGAACGTTTCACAATGGAGAGCAGCAAAGTTAGTTTCCTGCGCTACGCATATCGTTATTGCGAAGACCCGTATAATTACCACACTCTCCGTAGCGTTCTCCGTTACCATTCAGATTACGATAGCCTGATGGAAGTAGTACAACCGGAGTATCGTCGTCCTTGGTAATCCGATTGCGTTTCGAGACAATTGTTGGTATATTCCGAGTCAAACCTAGGTTATACCCAGGTGATACCTAGGTGATACCTAGGTTATTTAGCGACTCTTGAGCCACCCTTGAGCCACCCTTAAAAGACCATCGTTATATAAAAATTAGCATAAAAATGACATGCACTCTTGCACATGTCACTTTTTTATATTCCCTGCATATATTCCCTGCTTTTGGCAAAAAAAACGATTTATACTTGCGTATATAAAAAAAAAGCAGTAATTTTGCACGCTTTTTAACATGGAGTAATATGCTTTTGAATATACTGAAATCAAAGATTCACCGCGTTCAAGTTACCGAGGCTAACTTAGAATATATCGGTTCTATCACCATCGACGAAGCGCTGATGGAGGCCGCCAATATCTATGCCGGAGAACGGGTACAGATAGTGGACAACACCAACGGCGCACGGCTGGAGACATACGTCATTGCCGGTCGCCGAGACAGCGGATGTATCTGCATCAACGGTGCGGCCGCTCATCTGGTGAACGTTGGCGATACAGTCATCATCATGGCCTATGCGCTCATGGAGCCGGACGAGGCTAAGACTTTCAAACCATCTATCGTTTTCCCGACCAACAACCGAATTTAAGACTGACTGATGGCTTTTTTTGAATTACATAGTTCTTCGACGGCCGTGGGACCGCGTGCAGGAGTAGTGCACACCGACCACGGCGATATACTCACTCCTATTTTTATGCCCGTCGGCACAGTCGGCACTGTCAAGGGTGTGCAACGCCGCGAGTTAGAAGAGGATATCAAGGCGCAGATTATTCTCGGCAACACATACCACCTCTTTCTCCGTCCGGGCACGCAAATCTTGCGTCAGGCAGGCGGCTTGCACAAGTTCGAGGGATGGAACAGACCTATACTGACAGACTCCGGAGGATTCCAGGTCTTTTCTCTCACCGACATCCGCAAGATGACGGAAGAAGGTGTGCGTTTTAGCAGTCATATAGACGGCCGTAAGTTGCTCTTCACGCCGGAGAGTGTGATGGACATCGAGCGTGAGATTGGCGCCGATATTATGATGGCATTTGACGAGTGTTGTCCGGGCACGGCCGACAAGACATATGCCAAGAACTCGATGGACCGTACCCATCGTTGGCTGGACCGCTGCATCGCACGTTTTGATAGCACAGAAGATCTGTATGGATACCGCCAGCACCTGTTCCCTATCGTACAGGGATGCACCTATTCAGACTTGCGCCAAGAGGCCTGCAAACGTCTGCGCGACCTCGACCGAGACGGATATGCCATAGGAGGCCTGGCTGTAGGCGAACCGACCGAAGTCATGTACGACATGATTGAGGTGTGCAACGATATTCTGCCGCAAGACAAACCGCGCTACCTCATGGGAGTCGGCACTCCGTGGAATATATTGGAAGCCATAGAGCGTGGCGTAGATATGTTCGACTGCGTGATGCCTACACGCAACGGACGTAACGGCATGATCTTCACTTGGCAGGGGGTGATGAACCTGCGCAATCGTAAGTGGGAAGACGATTTCACCCCACTCGATCCGTATGGATGCAGTTATGTTGACACTGCCTACTCGCGTGCGTACGTCCGACACCTGATACATGCGCAAGAGATGTTGGGACTCGAGATCCTCTCTATTCACAATCTGGCTTTCTATCTCGACTTGGTCACGCAGGCACGCCAACATATCTTGGCTGGAGACTTTAGCTCCTGGAAAGCCAGCGTCATGCCGGCCATAACAAGCAGACTGTAATTGCTTAAAACAACTATACTACTTGAAGAAACTCGATCTCTATATTATCAAGAAATTCCTCGGCACATTCTTTTTCTCGATTGTGCTCATCTTGTCTATAGCCATTGTCTTCGATTTGACGGAGAAGATGGACGATTTCTTTGAGGGGCAAGTACCGCTGCGGGAAATCATTTGGGACTATTACGTTCCGTTCATCCCCTACTACATGAACATGTTCAGTTCGCTGTTCATCTTCATTTCTGTTATCTTCTTTACCAGTAAGTTAGCCGGCAACTCAGAGATCATAGCCATGCAGGCAGCCGGAGTGAGTTATCATCGTTTGATGGTACCGTACGCCATCTCTGCTACCGTTCTCTTTTTTGTGGCATTTGCACTCGGCGGTTGGATTATTCCTCGCACATCTTCGCGAATGCTCAACTTCACAGACAAGTATGTAGAGCATTTTACGATAGAGAATGCCCGCAATATGCAATTGGAGGTTCAGCCGGGCGTTATTCTCTATACCGAAGCCTTCCATCGCCATAGCAACATAGGATATCGCTGTTCACTTGAGCAGTTTGAGGGCAAATCGCTGATGACACGTACTACTGCTGATCGTATCTGCTACGACTCGCTCAACTACTGGCACTTGGAGAACTATACACGTCGCAAATTCGAAGGAATGCGTGAGGAACTGGAACGTGGAGAGAGATTAGATATCGAACTGCCTATTACTCCGCGAGAGATATTTATTACTGCAGAGCAAGCCGCACAAATGACTACACCCGAACTACGCGAGTATATGGAACGTCAGCGCGAACGAGGCTCGGGCAATGTAAAAGCTTTCGAGGTAGAGTATCACAAGCGTTTTGCATCTGCATTAGGCGCTTTTATCATGACCCTGCTCGGCGTGACAATGTCGAGCCGCAAAGTGCGTGGAGGAATGGGAAAGAACCTGGGACTGGGCATTGTGCTTACTGCTGGATACATCCTTTTCTCTACGGTCAGCACTACATTCTCGGTTAACAATGTAATGTCGCCTTTCATGGCCGCATGGCTGCCAAACTTCGTTTTTCTGGCAATCTCCATCCCGCTGTATATTCGTGCCAGCAAGTAAAGGTTGGTCTATTGATCTCCCCGGCAATGACTAAGGACCATTAGGAATAACTAATGTGCCCTACTATTAACCAGCCACTCGGCAATCATAATTTTTGAATCATTTTTGATAATTTTGGACTAATCCAATATTCTCCACACCCTGAAACAACTCCGACAAAAAATATTATTTTTTTTCTTATTTCATTTGCACATATCAGGAAAAAGTATTACCTTTGCACCCGAAATTGATATAAAAACTTAACATAGATGTTTAGAATTACCCCCCCCATGTTGTAAAAGGCAGACATTCTGCATATTGCAGACTTGTCGCAAAACATGGGGAGAGTTACATACCCAACAGGCGGTACTTGGCTATTATGCCGAGTGCCGCTTCTTTGTGCTTGCTTGTAACCGAACTTTGCGGTTCGTCCAAAGAAATCTATTAGTCCCAAATG
>JAILDU010000041.1 GCA_024689005.1 Paludibacteraceae bacterium | reverse complement strand
CTATCGTATATCTATCGTATATCTATCGTATATCTATCGTAATCGACAGCGGAATAACAGCGGATTAACGGCTGACTATTGGACTTCGGAGCAGATGAACTCTATAGCGCGTTCAAGTTGCGTATCACGGCCTGTAGTTACGTACAAATCTCTATCAAACTCAACCTCTATGTCAGGTATAATTCCAACCCCCTCAATAATACCATGATTGACAGATTTCAAGTGCGGCAGGATGGCGATATATTTAGGAATATAAGCATAGAAGGCAGTCTCATAGGCTTTGCCGAAAGCACTTGCGTACGTTTCGCTATAATAGGTTGGTTCAGTATTCAGGGCACTCAATCCTCCCCAAGTTTGCGTGCCGATGACGTGTCCGTTTGGCAGGGTTTGTGCGCCAAGAGCCGTGGACTCGGCCATGCTGACAGAATTGCAGTTGGTGAGAACGACAATAGGCGCGTCAATAACGACATGTTGTTCCTCGTAAGTTGGGAACGTGAAATTCATGAGCGGGGAGTAGTCGTAGCGTCCTGTTCCGCTCTTTGTGCGCAGTTGATGGCTGGTGTAGCCCCCGGAAGGGAGTAGCGCGCCAAGCACATACTGGTAGTCGTTGACAAATCCACCTCCGTTGTCGCGCACGTCAATGATGACTCCGCGTAGTGCCTGGTGGTTGTGGAGTTCTTCTATCTTGTTGAACCACTGGTTCCACACCGACTTGACGGCCTTTTGTGTGGCTCTGGAAGTAGCATTGTCGGCGTTAAGAAAGTTGGCAAAATATCGGTCGTCAAGAAAGGCAGAGAGTTTGAATCCGTTGATACGGATGTAAACGATGTCGCTGGCAAAATATGCATACTCAATAGAGAGAGAGTAATCGGCCAATTTGGAGTCAATCTTAGGCAATTCCATACCTAACAGTTGACCCAATTGGGCATATTTGTCGCACAGGCTGTTGTATTCAGAGACACCCATAGCGTCGGTGTAATCATACAAAAATTCTTGGCAATAGTCCCAAACAAATTGTTCTGCTTCGCTAAGAGAATATTTGTGGTCGTATTCTTCTATTTTGGCATTTACAATTGAGGCAAAGACATTTAAGTTCTGTCGGATGACAGATTCGGGCGAAGTGTTAACTGTTCTGCTCTCAATTAGCTTATAGTCACCGTTTTGGGTCATGTATGCGGTCAGGTCGTGCAAGTTATATTTCTCGAAATCGCGCCGTGATGAATAGTTGCGATTTTGGCTCGGCATGTAATTATGGAATCGACCAGTTTTGAGATTTTTAACCTGAATGAACAAATGTCCGTCGTGCAAAGGATTGATGATATCAGCATAGAGAGAAGTGAACTCTTCTTCGGTCACTTCTTCCTTTTTGTCAAGTTCCTGAAACTTAGGCAGATACGTTTCGTAGACGTCATCCCAATCCATGCCTAATTCCTCCTCATAGTCCCAGATTCCGTAGTTGCAATTGAGAGCTGTCCAAAGTGCTTTGAATTGCTCCTCGTAGCTGGAAGCCGCGATATTGAATGTGCGTCCGTCATTTTGTCCGTAAGAGAGCAGATCGTCGCTTTGCGGTCGGCATGCAGCAAACAAAGTTGCCGTAATCAATATGAGTAGATGCTTTGTGTTCATTGTACTGATAATTAGTCGATTAGAATATGTAAGAGCAGCCTATTTGCATGCCGATAGTGGTGTTGTAACGGTAATCTTTGACGCGCATATATTGCTTGACTGTGCTGATGAAACTATAGTAGCATCTTCCTTCGGCATGTAAGGCCCAGTGCTCATTGAAACGGTATTCGACGCCTAAGCCTCCCGCCAAGCCGAAGTCGCAGCGTTGGTCGCGTTTACGATAGAAATCGTAGGGCTGTTTCAGTTTCTCGCGTTCATCGGTTAATGTGTTGTAAATCTGTCCGTATATGCGGCTATCAATCCACCAGCCCGCATACATGCCCAAGTTGACAAATCCTCTCACTTTCTGTCCACCGAAACTCATCTGCGCCATTACGGGTAGTTGCAAATAGGTGTTCCAAGTGTAGTAGCCGGTGGGGTAGAGCGTGCGGTAGAAATGATGATTCTTCTGAACCATCTCCAGTTCTCCACGCAATCCGAGCCAGTCGAAGAAATTGTATTGTGCAAAGAGAGAAGCGGTCGCTCCCCACAAGCCTTCGTACTGATAATCAGATTGATATTGGGTGTTGATATCGTAGAAATTGTAGTCACCTCCGGCGCTGATGCCCGCGCGCCACTGTGCGTGAGCGGTGCACGCAATAAAAAGGAGCGATATGAGTAATGTTTTTTTCATAGAAGCGATTTTTCAAATTTTGTTGCAAAAGTACAACAATTTTTCGACATATACAAATAATTGTGTAATAATTTGTAACCGCCATTTGCACATATCAAAAAAAAGTAGTACCTTTGCAGCCGATTTGCGTATAATAAATATTAAAGAAACATTTTTATCAGAATGAATAAGAGAATAGTATTGATACTGAGTGCATTATGCTGTACGATAATGCTCGCGGCGCAGATGGTAGAGCCAGTAAAATGGACAGGTGAAGAGGTTGGTGACAGCGTTCGTTTGCGAGCCAAGATAGAGTCCGGCTGGCACATGAATATAATAGAGTTCGGTGAGGCTGAATTTGATGTGGAGTATGCCGATTCGTTTGTGTTGACCGTAGCAAAGGCAGATGTTAAACCGCTGCGTTACAATGCGTGCAACGACGTTATGTGCACGGCGCCGGAGACTTTTGAGTATCAATTGTCAGGCACGTCAGAAGTAGCCGGTGAGCGAGAAAACGGTTTAGCCGGTTTGCTATGGATTTTTGCCCTTGGTTTCTTAGGCGGATTGTTGGCTATCTTTACTCCATGTGTGTGGCCAATCATACCGATGACAGTCAGTTTCTTCTTGAAGAAAGGCGGCGGTAAGCGCGATGCGATTCTCTACGGATTGAGCATTATTGTGTTGTATGTCGGTTTGGGATTGCTGGTGACGTTGCTCTTTGGTGCATCTGCACTTAATGAGCTGAGTACCAACGCGGTAGTGAATATTATATTCTTCTTGATTTTAGTTGTTTTTGCTTTGTCCTTCTTCGGAATGTTTGAGATTACACTACCAGACAGTTGGTCAACAGCATTGGATAACAAAGCACGTTCGACAGGCGGTTATTTGAGTATTATGCTGATGGCATTTACGTTGGTAATAGTCTCGTTTAGTTGTACAGGCCCAATTATTGGAACGCTGTTGGTAGAGGCAGCCGGCCATAGTCTGTTGGCCCCGACGATGGGAATGTTCGGTTTTGCGCTTGCGTTGGCATTGCCGTTCTCATTGTTTGCGATGTTTCCTCAGTGGCTTAAGCAGGCACCTAAATCGGGTGATTGGATGACGTCGTTTAAGGTAGTACTGGCATTTTTGGAATTGGCCTTGTCGCTCAAGTTCCTGAGCGTAGCAGATATGGCGTACGGCTGGGGAATATTGCCGAGATGGCTATTCATTGCTCTCTGGATTGCATGTTTCGCGGGAATAGGAATATATTTGTTGCATGGCATAAGCAAGGTGAATGCAACGCGAAAGGTAATACGTGCATTGGTGATTGTGCCTTCGTTGGCCTTTGCCGCATACTTGATTCCAGGTTTGCATGGTGCTCCGGTGAAAGCTATCAGCGCATTTGCTCCTCCTATGGAGATAGAGGGTAGAGAAGTGTTTAATGACTATGAGGAAGGTTTGGCATATGCGCGTCAAACAGGCAAGCCAGTCATTATTGATTTTACGGGTTACGGGTGCGTCAATTGCCGTAAGATGGAAGCCTATGTGCTTGATAATGATAGTGTTAAGTCGCGATTGGAAGAATATGTTTTCATCGAACTATTTGTAGATGACAAGCGCGATGGAATAGGAGAGAAGAACAGCGCAATTCAACGTGATCAATACGGGTCGAATGCGCAACCATTCTATGTCCAGTTGGATTCAAATGGTAAGCAAGTGGCCGAACCGATGGCCTTCACCACCGACCCGCAAGAATTCTTGAACTGGTTGAAATACTAGGTAAAAGATAATAAATACCGCGAGTTTGATTACGGCACCATCTTTTTTGTTCCCGGCAAAAGCACACCGGAACTTAATGACTATGAGAAGGGATTGCGCTATATAAATATGAAAAGGGCGAATGGGTATCTTTTTTGCAAAAAGAACTCTATTGCAAGTATCTCTCACAACCATTGATAAGTTATTTAAGGAATTAGTTAATGTCCGGCAATAGTAGTTATCTCAATAAATAAATACGTTCGGTGGCGCGAGTGGCTGCTGTGTATAGCCAACGCAGATATTCACGTTGCTCCGAAGTATCCATTTCGCTGAGTCTTTCGTCGTTCATGGCAGTATCTATATAAACGTGTTTCCACTGCCCACCTTGTGCCTTATGGCATGTGACAGCATAGGCAAATCGGATTTGCAACGCGTTGTAATAAGGTGATTCATAGACCTTTTTAACCAATTCTTTCTTGTTGCGTATCTCCGGATAATCTTCTGCTACGCGTGCAAAGAGTTCTTTTTGTAGTGAATAGTTGGCTTCCGGAGAGTCGGTGGTTAGCGTATCTAACCAGACCATAGCGTCTATTTCCCAATTGTAGTCAATAGCACGCAGCGAAGCTTTGGCAAAATGGAATCCATACATTTCGTGTTCGTTGTTTAAGCGCTTGATTTCCAGCATGTCTCCATTAGCAAGGAATTCTAAATCTTTGTATTCTTTTGCCCAGAAATAGTTGTTTTTGCTGATCATAACGCGGTCTCCATTGGACAACAAGTCTTCTTTCCAAAGTATTCTGGCCCGAACTCCCTGATTATAGAGGTTAGTCATTTTGTTGCTGCGAGTGATGATGAGTGTTTCTTCGGCTCCAACGTCATGCCAACTACGCTCAATAGTATCAATCACTTCTTCGCCAGGAACGCGGATAATGTCGCGTTTGTTATCGTTTAGGCTTACAGGGACGTTAGGTGTGAGTTGATTGAGTTCTTCTCGCAGTTTGGTTGCTTCGCACAGAATGCCGCTATCCAACGCTTGTCGAGCCACTTGTGTAAGAGCAAAACTGCTGACGTTGAGCCCGTAATGACTCATATAATCTTCTTCAAGAGCCGGACTGGCAAGACTTCCAACCGGTGGTAACTGAGCATTATCGCCCAAGAGAAGCAAACTGCATCCCTGACCATTGTAAACGAAGCGTACCAGATCGTCCAACAGGCATCCACTTCCAAAAGTTCCATTGTCTCGATGTCCTGACAACATGGATGCTTCATCAACAATAAACAATGTGTGTGTGCGTCGATTGTCGCTCAGCGAAAAAGCTTCTTGACCTAATTGGTTTTGTCGATAGATGAATTTATGAATAGTATATGCCGGTATTCCTGAGTATCTGCTTAGCACTTTAGCCGCACGGCCTGTGGGTGCGAGTAGTACGCAGGGCTGTTTGAGTGCGGACAATGCGCGTACCAACGCACTGACAACACTGGTTTTACCTGTTCCGGCATAGCCGCGTAAGATAAAAGCTTTTTGTTGTTCGCGTGATATTAAAAAACTGCCTAATACCTGCAATAGAGCCTCTTTTTCTTCGTTGGGTTCAAATGGCAGTTCGGCCTTAATACGTCCTATGATGAAGTCTTCTAACAATTTTTTTCTTAAAATATTTGCATATGTCAAAAAAAAGCAGTACTTTTGCACCCGCTTTTGAAAAAAAGCATCTCATAGGGAAAGTCCTATACGACCAGCTCCCTCTGAATTCCCCCAGGACTTGACCGTAGCAAGGGTAGGAGGTTGTAGCGGTGCGATATGGTACGCTTTCCCTTTTTTTTATTTTATCAACTGGCCGGATAGATTATATTTCTTGTTGTTTCGAAGAATGATAATCCGACCGTCGTGCAAAATTTTTATTGTGTTGGTATTCTTCTGAATAACAGTTATCTCAGCTCCTTGTGACAAATCCATTGTATAGGCTTTCCACGCGTCAGGAATGCCATACCCATATCGATACATATCCGGATATGAATAATGATCAGCAGAGCGAATTATACGTTCGCGGATAGACATTGCGTTCTCGTCAGGGAGCGCTGACCAAAGACAAGCAGCCAAACCCGCCAATAAAGGTGTGGCAAAACTGGTACCATTGCCGTACGTAGCAAAACCATACGGACTAAATAGTGCTGTGGAAACACCAACTGCGCACACATCTGGTTTTACGCGTCCGTCTGCGGAAGGTCCGTAACTGGAGAATGAACCGATTAATCCATTTGTGTCAACTGCGCCCACTGAGAGGATACTGTCTGCATCGCTCGGAGTGCCCATTGTATGCCAATTATTGTCTCCTTCGTTGCCTGCTGCTACACAAACCAACATGCCTTTGCGAGCAGCAATAGTAGCAGCAAGCGAAACTCGCGTACTGCGTCCGTCTAATGCGTTCTTAGGCAGGTCCCATTCGGCATTGTCAAATTCTGTATAGCCCAAAGACACAGAGAAAATATTCGTGCCAAGCGAGTCTGCTTTCTCAAAGGCAGCCACGAGATTGTCCATTTCTTTGGGCGACTCCGTAGCGTCTTCTTCCGAACGCATAAGATAATATTGAGCCTGCGTTGCTGCTCCGTAGTAATCAGTAGTAATGGCAGAGATTGTGCTAAGACATTTGGTGCCATGATCGCCGGTGTCTCCGTAGAAAGGAACGGTATCGTCCGTGAGATCAAAGTGGCCGAGTTCTAATGTTTGTCGAAAACAACTGAGTGTATCCGCATTGTGAAATCCTCCATCGCAGATAGTCATTAAGATACCTTGCCCTTCGAAACCGGCTTGGTGTAAAGGATGCAGATTGTAGAGCGCCAATTGGTCGTCGGAGCAAAACGTTGTTTGGGTATTTGCCAATAGACAGTTTGTCGATTCGTTCTGCCATTTGGCATTGTATCTGCGCGAAGCAAGAGCCGGGCTCTTACTACTTCGGGTCATCTCTACATTCTCTACAAAGTCAAGTGCTTCTACTTCTACTGATTTCTCTACACTCATTTCGCACGTTGCGCCATTAAACCAACGGCTGGTGTGATAAATCTTCACGCCCATTTGTCGCAAACTGTCCAAGTAAGCAGGATTAACGGGATAGTCCAAATCATCGGTAGATATATTCCACTTGGCGCGTTGCTCTAATGCACGTTCAGAGAGGGCAGGTGCGCCATCTGCCGGTTTGTCCGTGAATGATACAAAGAATGCATATAGGAAAATCAGCGTAAGCATAGTTGTACTACATTTTCTACATGTTGGGTATGCGGAAACATGTCAACCGGTTGCACTTTAGTTACTCGATATTTGGCATCGAGAAGTTGCAGATCGCGTGCTTGTGTAGCTGGATTGCAACTGACATAGACGATACGTTTTGGCTCAGCATTCAAGATAACGTTCACTACATCTTCATGCATGCCAGCGCGAGGCGGGTCTGTTATTATTACATCCGGACGGCCGTATTTGTCAACGAAATTATCATTCAAAATATCCTTCATGTCTCCCGCGAAGAATAGTGTGTTTTCAATTTTGTTGATCTTCGAATTTACTTTTGCATCTTCTATTGCCTCCGGTACGTATTCGATACCTATGACTTGGCGTGCTTGTTTAGCGACAAAATTGGCAATTGTTCAGGTTCCGGTATAGAGGTCGTACACCAATTCGTTTCCGGTTAACTCCGCAAAATTGCGCGCAACTTTGTATAGTTCGTACGCTTGTTCGGTGTTGGTTTGGTAGAACGATTTTGGACCGACTTTGAATTGCAGGTCCTCCATTTCTTCGATGATGTGGTCTTGACCAAAATAGACCTTGACATCCAAGTCCCCAATAGTGTCGTTGAACTTCAGATTTTCTACATAGAGCAACGATATTATCTCAGGAAACTCTATGTGCAGGTATTCCAGCAGAGCCATGCAAGCATCGTTCACTTTCTCTCCAAACGACACAATGAGCATCATTTCTCCTTTGTGGTTGTTGCGTAGAATGAGTGTGCGCAATTGTCCTTCATGAGTATGTTCGTTGTAGAACGATAGACCGTGCGTGCGAGCGTACTCTCTAACGCCATTGCGGATTCGGTTATTGATTTCCGGCATCAAATGACATTCCTCAATATCCAGCACTTTGTCAAAGCAATTTGGAATATGAAAACCGAGGCCATAAGTTGTATCAACTTTGTCTAAACCACCTGCAGCTTCTATCACTTCCCACGGGAACCATTTGCGGTCTGCACATGTGAATTCCAATTTGTTGCGATACTCGAAAATATGTTTGCTACCCAATATCGGACTTATCTCCGGCAATTCTACTTTGCCGATGCGAGTAAGATTGTCCACTATCTGTTGCTGTTTGTAGCGTATCTGTTCCTCGTATGGCAATATCTGCCATTTGCAACCACCGCACGTTCCGAAATGTTTGCAACGTGCCTCGCAACGAACCGGAGACGGCTTCACTACACGCTCTACGCGTGCCTCCATGAAGCTGTGTTTCTTCTTCGTAATCTGCAAATCCACTACGTCACCAGGAACACAGTTGGGAACAAAAGTAACGATGTCGTTGATGCGAACCAACGCCTTGCCTTCTGCTGCTACTCCTGTTATTTCTACATTCTCTATTAAAGGAAGATTCTTCTTTTTACCCATGTCAAACAAATTAGGGTGCAAAATTACTATAAAAAAATGACATACGCAAGTACGCATGTCACTTTTCGTAAATTATCCTTTTCCTCCGATATTAATCATCGAGGTTTTGTCTTTCTCAATTTATCTCAATTCAGAGCAGATATTTAAGATTATCATCAGATCATTATTCACTCAAAAGCCATTCTATGGAATGATGATAAATGCGTCCGAAATCGTTTGCAGCCTCGAGCGGGAATGCGTATGTGAGCGTTCTTTGCGCATGATTGCTGAAAGGAGAACGGTAGCCAATAGCAGCTTCGCAGCGTGAATCTGCATACCAAGCTATACGCGTTGTCCCGGCTCCGCACGGACGAATACATTCGGCGGAAGGAGTGAATAGTTGCATATTGTTGGGCTGTGTGGCTATTGTAAACGGATTGCCTCCCGCTATGACTTTGCCCGAACGAGTAGCGTGGCCGGAGTGTGCACAAAAATGCAGATATCTGTTGCTAAAAATGGTATCAACTATACTCATGTGGTCTCCGCTGATGAGTAATCGTCCGCCTTGGTCCAGGTAGCGTGAAAGTTGACTATAATACACAGAATCAAGCGGTTGTCGCTGACGTCCGCAAATGATATCTACGGCCTTATACGTGCTATCTATATGTACCATGCCACGTGTGCAAGAAACATAGGAAATGCCCATTCGTTGCAGAACGCGTCCGTGCAGCACGCTGTAGTCGCGTGTGTTGCCGACAGTTAATTCGCCCGCATGATCGCGATAACTATCTCCCCAACCGCAATTGTCATCGTCACGCCATTGACTATTACGTTTATAATCCCATTGCTCGCCTATATATGCGCATGTGAAACGATCTTCACACGCGTAACTGCCAGGTACGATGCCTGCGTAGTTGTCGCTCGAAAACCATTCGGGACCATATACGTCGTCAAAAGCATCAACAACAAGCATGGTGGGAGCATCATCCTTTGTGCTGATACAAGCACTAACTGTCGGACTTGGCATACTGAGACCACCTGCATTGCCTGCTACTACATAGCAATTGTAGCGTACACCACGCTTGAGATTTAGTTTGAGTTCTGTCTTTTTGTCCACTTGCTGTACGTCCCATTCGCCATCATCTTTCTGAACATAAACCATGTAATAGGTTGGTTTAGCTGTCTTCTCTATCGGATCATTCTTCGGTATCCAACGAAGGATTCCATCACGGCTAAATGCCAATTGCTCAATGGGGAGCGGTTGTACAACGGCGTTCTTTCCCACTAAATAGCGCAACATCCCTTTGTACACAGAACGTGCGGCAGTAAAACGAAACTTAGGATCCAAGCCGTAGTGCATGTCGGCGAAGTTCTTGTGGCTCAGCAATTCTAACAGGACACTCGGAACAACCGGAACACGCGATTCGCAATAATTGGCATCGTGCAGTTGGCGACGAGTCCAATTAGGAATAGTGGTACGCAGATCGTTGACTATCTGCGTTTGAATCCAGTCTGCAAGATTGCGGTTGACCTTTTGACGGCTTTCTCCATTGTGTAGAGCCTTTTTGCCATCATCATCGGTGGTGGTATAGATAACTAATGTGCCGATAAGAGTACTATCATCTCCGCTATCCAAACCATCTGTATGAAAAGCCAGACAGAGGTCAATAGGAATGCCTTTTCCCGGTTCGTTTGGATTCATTGGACTACCTCCTGCCAGATAATTGACCCACATAGCACGGCATTTCATGTCATCTTTGTATTCGTTGCCTTCGTATAAGTCCCACAATTGTTGCGGAAAACCTCTGCGCATCAACCAATAGCGCGCTCCTTCTGTCCAAAGTGGCATGCCGGATGTGCCCTCCTCGTTGTGGCTTAGATCGGCACGAGGCATGTAGACTTCTGCGCCGGAATTCTCCAACATTTGCTTGATTAAGCGGACATACTCCATGCTATATAGGTCCTCTACTGTAGTCCAGAGAGTGGCACGTTGCCAAATCCATTGGTCGCGGTCTTTGTTGTAATAAATACCATGACTAGGCCACAAAGCAATATGTTTGCCTTGTAGATCCTTGTGACGGCTGGTTATCATGACACCGCGCCCGCAATTGGTAATGAGGCTATCAATCGCGTACTTGCCGGTATAAATGTCCACTTCCCGACACTTGGTATCACCCAAAACCCATTTGCAAACACGTTTTTTGATGTCATCTACATTCTCGGGTGTCCAACATATATCGCCGAGCGTTGCATTTGTTCTCACAATAATGCGATTGCCATCCACGCGAAGGTTTTTTACCTTCACGCGTGGAGACCACACACTCGAAAAGCCGGTGTATTCTGTCAGAGAATCAGCTAATTCCTGCATGTTTGGCGTTTTTGCTGCAAAGGCGAAATTGGCAAAACCGAGTGCAAAAAGTATATAAAGTATCCGTTTCACTTAAAAATCCTCGTCGCTCAAATCAGTTGTGCTTTTGCGATTCTTGTCTGTTGCTTCGTTATAGGAGCGCAGCAAATCTTCACGCAGTTTGGAACGATAACTCTCTGCAATCTCATAATCGCGGGCTTCATTTTCTTTATAAACTATACGCAGTTTGACGATGGTAGCGCCACTTTGCAGTTTTCCGGTGAACTCCATATTCATCTCATAAGTGGTTATTGTTTTGTAGTAAGTCATGGTAGCTTTTCCATTCTTGGTATTCCACTTATCCTTTTTTATATCTGAGCCTGGGACTCTCTCCAAGCGAGCAGTTGAGCCATCGGAGAAACGAACGAGCAGACGCGAAGCCTCGGAGAACTCATTGTACTGGTTGGTGTTGATAGTCCAAAGAAGCAAAGTGGTTACGTCCTCACCGTTCTGACGATCTTGGCAGAAGGCAAGTTGTGGTTTAAGGTTCTTGTAAGTTGTGTTGTCCACATGGATAAACTTGCCTTGTGCAGCATTCATACTCAGCGTGGCAAAAAATGCCATAGCGCATAAAATAATAGACTTTTTCATTGTCGTAAAATTTTGAGTGTTATTAGTTTATTGATTTTTTTATTCCTCTATTAGCAGGCCGCACACGATAGCCTGCGGCGCGTAGTTGTTGCAGTAGTCCTTTTTCTCCGCCAAGATAGATGGCATTCAGTGTGATAAAGCATTCTCCTTCTAACAAGTATGGCTGCAAACGCTTGACCCACTGTTGATTGCGTTGACAATATACTTTGTAGTCAGAGAAAGATATGCTCGTTTTATTGTCCGGACCTTCTACCTGATAAGCTATGTCGGCTAAGCGGCCATCTGTGTACATCGCTTTGATTGTGCGTTCTTGTTTTACCTCGTTCTCCGGATATTCAATTACTTTGAGCAATTCCTGACATTGCCAATGGAATGGTTCACGATCGAAAAGCATATACATTGTCTCGCCCACATTGTCTAAACCATAGACGGGAATATTGCGTTCTGCAGCCACCGATTCAAAGAAGTTTTCCATAGATCGTTGTTCATCATAGTGCAGCCATTGTTTCATCAGTTCTGCTCGAAACATTTCTGTCAAATAAGATGGTTTCATTCTGCAGAGTTTGTCTAGTCCGAGACCCAAATTGATGCGAAGGGCATCATCAATCACCTTATATTCGCTTTCGCTATAAAAATCACTCAGTTTGATTGAGTCTGGTAGCAAGGCAACTTGGCGCAATGCTGCTATGGCCTCGTAGTCCTGCATAGCAAATTCTGTCAGCACTTTGTTGCACTTGTTGAAGCATCTGAACACATTGGGAATGGTATCCAGGAACTGCATATCTACCAATTTGTTTGTTGCTAAAATATACGATTTCTGTTTGGCAGAACGACCACTAATTTCGTAGAGCAATTGTGCCTGAATACTCTCTATATAGAGCAATAGAATGAGTATGTATATTAATCGTTTCATTTGAATCGTGTTATTAGGTTGTACGCTTGGTATATGCCCAATTCTCCTGCCTTGCTCAGGTCTGCTAATCCTTTTTCATTTTCTCCTATATAAATGTACGTCAATCCTCGGTTGAAGTACGCTTCTGCGAAGTCGCTATCTTGTGCAATAGCTTTGGTATAGTTGGAAATCGCATCTTTCCATTCACGTTGTGCGCAAAGTATATTGGCTTTGTTATAATATGCAAAAGCGAAATCCGGATGTTGTCGAATGACTTGGTCGTAGTCTCGCAACATAATATCATAGTCCATTGATTGAGTAGCATCTCGTTCTCCGGTAGCTCGCTGGTATTCGAGCAGACGATATCGCCAATTAGCTCGACAGAAATAGAAGACAGAAGACAGCTCTATTTGGTTGGTCAACCGGGCGGCGCGTGTACAATCATCGATGGCATCGGAATAATCTTGTACAACAGCGAATTCTATGGCACGCGCGAAGTAGAGTAGAGTTAACGGATTGTCATCTTGTGAATGTGTGTTATTGGGCATTCCATCAATCAATTGAGTGAGACGAGCTATCTCGGAGAAGTGTAGATCTACCATTTCTGCTGTGAGAGCCATCTCTTGTCCAGTGAATCGTAATGTAGCTGGTAATTTGCTGCTACGATTGATTTGGTCCACTATTGTATGATAATAGTTCGTGCGTCGTAAACTTTGGTCTTGGCTATAATAACTGAGTGTTATATTCGGCTCATTAACAACATCTTGGTAGCGTTTTTGGACTGCTCCACGAGTTGCTGAATTGTATTTTTGTTCGTCTTCGGTCGGTTCTTGTTGATTTTGCGCAGAGCGAGCGGAGAATTCTTTTCGGTAATCTTTCTTTTGCGGTTGAGCATCAGCCAGTTGGAGTTCTGTATTTGGCTGTGCTTGTTTAGCTTGTATCTCGTTTTTGTGCTCCTCTAAGTCTTGGGCTTGTTTTCGGTATTTGTAAGCCCCGACTTGGTCTCCCATTTGCGACTTAGCTTGCGCAGCCAAGTAATAACTAGGAAGAAAATACGGATAGCGTGCTATTAATTGCTCCATATCGTTGATGACATTGCGCCATTGTTTGAGTTGCATTTCCACCAATGCTCGGTGATAACGCATTTCTGTTCGCTCAGGCGCTAATTCTATGGCTTTGTCCAGATCATCTAAAGCTCTATTGTAATCGCCAACTTCTTGACGCATGACACCACGATTGTAATAACTATCTGCTTCATTTGGAGCAAGGCGAACAGCCTGATCATAGTCAGCTAAAGCTCCCCGATAGTTATGACGGTGGTAATGAATAATACCTCTATTTGTGTAGTCTCCGGCCCATTTGGAGCCAAGATTGATAGCTTGTGTCAGTTGGACGTATGCCTCATCTTCATTATTCATCATTAGATTAGTAACACCGAGTGCTGACCATACAGCAGGATTCGTTTTATCGTACTTAGCAGCCTGAGAGAATGCGTCCAATGCAGCAATAGTGTCTTTACTAAGGATGCAAATACGTCCTCTTTCGCTCCATAGTGTTGCAGATTGTTGCTCACGCTTCAATAGTCCGTCAATATCTTCCAAAGCTTTGTCGTATTGTTTGCGTTGTGCGCGTGTATCCGCGCGCAGTAATAAATATGTGCGGTTCTCAGGCGAGAAGCGGAGTGCTTCGTTATAATCATTCTCTGCTTCTTCCCATTTCTCTAAGCGGCAGTAAATGAAACCTCGTGCGTAATAACATCCCGGTGAGAATGGGTTACGCTCTAGCGATGCATTGCAGTCTTTCAATGCTCCCTGATAGTCTTCTAATTGTATTTTTGCAATAGCGCGATATAGGTATGGTTCGCTCAGATAAGGTTTGAGACGTATAACTTGATTAAAATATTGAATGGACAATACATAATCTTCAAAATACAAAGCATTACGACCGATGGCTGTGATGCGATCGGTATTCATTTGTGCCTGCAGCAACGTACTGATACTCAGGACACAAAACAGTAGCAATGCTCTATATTTTGACTTCATATATATAGTGTTAATTAGCGACAGCCGGCTTGAGCGTTGAACCACTTAGGTACATCAAACTGTTCGTCCGGATCGTAGCCTAAATTCTTATCGTCAAGCACTTTCTTCATGAATATTGCGTTAATCGGGAGAGCCATAGAGGCGCCTTGTCCTTCTGCCATGTTATCAAAATGAATACCGCGATCTTCGCCACCGACCCAAGTGCCGCATACCAACGAAGGAGTGAAGCACATGAACCAACCATCGGAGTTGTTATTGGTTGTTCCGGTTTTGCCACCCATAGGAGCATTGACTCCATATTTGAAGCGGACACGTGAGCCGGTTCCGCCATCCATGACAGCACGAAGCATGTAAATCATCTTGTAGGATGTGGTCTCGCTGATGATTTCGTGTGTACGAGGTGTAAATATGCCAATGACATTGCCATTGTTGTCTTCTATGCGTGTGACGTATAGCGGTTCAATACGTATTCCCTTGTTAGCAAAAGTAGTATAAGCCCCAACCATCTCTTCAACGCTTACTTCGCATGGACCAAGACAAAGCGAAACGACCGGATCTATCTGTCCTTGGATACCAAACGAGCGCATCATCTTAACTAATTGTTCCGGAGTAAAGAGTGACATTAGGTATGCAGCAATCCAGTTGCTGGAATTCTTCAGTCCCCACGTGAGAGTGACAGTATCGCCTTGATACTTATCGTGCGTATCGCGCGGACTCCACTCGTTGCCCACAGCATCTATGAGTGTAATAGGCTCATTAACGGTTTTTTCGCATGGCCACATGCCCTCATCCATTGCGAGAGTGTAGAGGTATGGCTTGATTGTAGACCCAACTTGGCGGCGGCCTTTGGTGGTCATGTCGTATTGGAAATGCGTGAAATTAGGTCCGCCGACATATGCTTTGACATGTCCGGTATGCGGATCCATTGACATGAAACCGCAGCGCAAGTAACTTTTCAGCCACTTGATAGAGTCGTATGGAGAAAGTATAGTATCAATCATTCCACGGTCGTAAGTGAAGACTTGCATCTCGCGTGGTGTCTTGAATGCTTGCTCTATTTCTTCGGAAGTGGCACCTGCTTTCTTCATAGCGCGATAGCGATCTGTTTGACGCATTGTGCGGTTCATTATTCCGTCTATTTCCTTCTGTGTAAGCGTACGTGAGAATGGGGCGTTCTTCTTGCGTTTCAGTTCGCGGAAGAAGGTCTTTTGCTGCTCCTCCATGTGTTCGCTTACTGCCTCTTCGGCGTAGCGTTGCATGCGCGAGTCAATAGTCGTATAGATCTTCAGACCGTCTTGGTAAATATCATATTTCGAGCCATCGGGTTTGGTGTTTTTCTCACAGAAACCATATAGCGGGTTGTTTTCCCACTGCCATTTGTCAAGTTGGTATTGTAGTTTGGCCCATTCGGCATAATCTCCGGGCTTAGGTTCTTTAGCTGTCAATACGCCACGCAGATATTCGCGAAAATAGGGCGCTATTCCCAGTTTGTGGTCTACAGAACTATAATTCAGTTCGAGGGGAATCTGCGAAATAGAATCGCGAGTAGCTTCGTCTATATAGCCATATTTTTCCATTTGGCTGAGCACAACATCGCGACGCCCTTTAGCACGAACTGGATGGCGAACCGGATTGTATAGAGACGGGTTTTTGCACATTCCCACCAGCATAGCGGCTTGTTCCAATTTGAGATCTTGTGGAGTAGTAGAGAAATACACTTGGCATGCAGTTTGTATGCCGACCGCATTGTAAAGAAAGTCAAATTGGTTGAGATACATAAGTAAAATCTCATCTTTGGAATACAAACGCTCCAATTTGGTAGCGATGACCCATTCTATAGGTTTTTGCATAGCGCGTTCAACGATATTGTTAACTCGCGGGGACCAGAGTTGCTTTGCCAACTGCTGCGTTAGCGTGCTACCTCCGCCGGCGCGACCGAGTTTGAGTATCGCGCGGAACATAGACTTGAAATCCACGCCGGTATGGTCATAGAAGCGTGCATCCTCGGTAGCTATCAAGGCATTGACGAGAAGTGGCGAAAGATCGTTATATTGTACGCCGACACGATTCTCATAGCGATAATAGCGTCCCAATGATACCATATCAGAAGAGATAACTTCGCTTGCAAATGAGTTCTTGGGGTTTTGCAGTTCTTCCAAAGGCGGCAAATAGCCTAATGCGCCTTTTGTAATGAGCCAGAAAATCATAAAAATGGTCAACATACCACCAAAGAACAGGCCCCAAAACCAGACTAAAAATGTTTTGTACCAAGGTTTATTTGTCATATTATAGTTTTTTTATATTATTCAATCATTAGTTCTGTAATTATACGATTGAGAACATGTAGTCCCTCTTGTGTAGCCACTATTCGTCGGTCATCTGTTTGGCGAAGCAGGCCTTCATCGCAAAGTCTCGTTATCGTCTCGTATCTGTCTCGTATCTGTCTCGTATTTTTATCGGGGTTTTGTCGGGGTTTTATCGGGGTTTCGTCTATCGATAAACCGCGACATGTACGCAGGCCGAGCATAATACGTTCATTATATATATCTTTTTTTGTCAGTTGTTCACTTTCGCGCTGCAAATCTTGTGCCATAATGCCGCGTACGTAAACTTCCAAATTGGACGGGTTCCAACTGCGCACGTTTCCAACAAAAGAGTGTGCGCCGGCTCCGATGCCTATGTAAGGCGTGCCATTCCAATAACTGCTATTATGTTTGGCTTCATATCCCGGTAATGCAAAATTGCTTACTTCGTAATGTACAAAACCTGCTTGTTTGAGTTGATGACAAAGATAATCGTACATCATATTTTCAGTATCATCATCAACAGGTGTCAGTTGGTTGTTATCGCGCAAGGCGGTTAGTGGTGTTCCCTCTTCGTACATCAGACCATAAGACGAGATATGTTGTACGCCTAATTGCAAAGCCTGCTCAATGTCTTTTTGCCATAATGCCATGTCCTGGGTCGGAAGGGCATACATCAAGTCTATAGAGATATTGTTAAAACCGGCATTTCGCGCCATCTTGACAGCTTCGAGAGCTTGAGCAGCATTGTGTCTACGTCCTAATAACTCTAGTAGTTTATCGTTAAAGGACTGAATGCCAATAGATAGACGTTGAATTCCTGCCTCTCGAATTGCTCTTAGGTATTCCGGTGTCAAATCTCCCGGATTAGCCTCCATGGTCACTTCTTCTTTTTCATCCGTTCCAATGGTCTGCAATATCTTTTGTACTTGTTCTGCAGTTAATAATGAGGGAGTTCCTCCTCCTATATATATTGTACGAACAGGCTCGCTTGCCTCGTCTCGTCGCAGGCAGATCTCATTCAGGATTGCTTGCACGTATTCCTCGCGACGCTCCAATAGAGTAGTGGAGAAAAAGTCACAATAGCGGCAACGTCGCTTGCAAAACGGAATATGTATGTATAATCCGGCCACAATTTTTGTTTATTTGTCGTTGTGCCAAAATATAGTGCCGACCAGTTCGTCCGGCATATATTGTTGCTCCACAAAATGTCCCGGGTAGTCGTGCGGATATTTATAGCCATCGGCATAACCCAATTCTTTCATTAGCGATGTCGGCGCATTTCGCAAGTGCAATGGAACAGGCAGGTTACCTGTTTCTCGCACCTTTTCCAACGCAGCATCTATGGCCAAATAGGCGGAGTTATTCTTCTTGCACGTTGCCAAATAAATTGTTGTTTCTGCCAGAGGAATGCGTCCTTCCGGCCATCCGACTTTGGATACCACATCAAAACACGTATTTGCGAGCAGCATAGCGTTAGGATTTGCCAAACCGATGTCCTCGCTTGCCGCAATAACCAAACGGCGTGCGATGAATTTCGGGTCTTCACCTCCTTCTATCATTCGTGCTAACCAATAGATAGCTGCGTCCGGGTTGCTTCCTCGTATAGATTTGATGAAGGCGGAGATAATGTCGTAATGCATTTCGCCGTCTTTATCGTACGCTACGGGGTTCTGTTGCAGTTGTTTAGTGACGGTATCATTGTCGATAACTTTAACGCCACTATTTGTAACTAATTCAATGATATTGAGCAGTTTGCGTGCGTCACCTCCGCTATATCGCAGTAGAGCTTCTGTTTCTCTAACATCTATGTGCATATTGCGGATATACTCGTCCTGGGATAGTGCGCGATGGAAAAGTTCAAGCAAATCATCTTTCTCCAAGGCTTTGAGTACATAGACTTGGCAACGACTCAAGAGTGGGGTAATTACCTCAAAACTTGGGTTCTCTGTTGTTGCGCCGACAAGAGTTATCGTACCATCTTCTACCGCTCCGAGCAAACTGTCTTGTTGTGATTTGCTGAAACGATGGATCTCGTCTATAAACAGAATGGGGCTTCGTCCATCCGTTGGAGCAAACAGACCGCTATTGATAGCAGATGTACGTTTAGCTTTGTCGATTACGTCTCTCACTTCTTTGACCCCGCTTGTTACAGCGCTTAGGGTATAGAACGGGCGCTGCAGTTGGTGGGCAATAATACGTGCCAGTGTTGTTTTGCCAACACCGGGAGGTCCCCACAATATGAAACTGGACAAATTGCCTGATTCAATCATTGTGCGGAGAACTGCGCCTTCGCCAACCAGATGTTTCTGGCCTATGTAGTCGTCCAATGTCTTAGGACGGAGTCGTTCTGCTAATGGTAGCATAATAGTTGTTTTGCGTTTGCTATAGCCTCAGGCGATGGTTTCTTCCCGCTTAGCATTGAGGCTATTTCTGTTATTCTTTCTTCTGCGTTCAGTAAGCGTATATGGGTTTCCGTTCGAGTAGCCGTATCTTCTTTGTAAACACAATAATGTGTTTGACCAAGGGCTGCAATCTGTGGCAAGTGAGTGATCGCAATCACTTGTCGGGAAACGGCTATTTCGCGCATTGTATGCGCCATCTGCGTGGCAACATCTCCGCTAACTCCGGTGTCTATCTCGTCAAAGATGATAGTTGGCAATCCCTTTCGTCCTGCAATTAGCGCCTTGACGCAAAGCATTAATCGGCTCATTTCTCCTCCGGATGCCACTTCGCTGACGGGACGCAAACTTTGGTTGAGGTTGGCCGCAAAGAGCAGTTGCACTTCATCTTTCCCAGTTGACGTAAACTCGTTGAGAGCTATAAATTGCATATCAACATTTGCATGTGCTATTCCTAAACGTTTGAGTTCACTAATCAAGCGTTTGCAGATTCGCGGAGTGGCTGCCTGACGTGCTTGACGTAAGCGGTCTGCTATCTTTTGCAACTCGTTGGTACAAGTTTGTAGTGTTTCTTCTGCTTCTGCAATATCGTGGTCGAATGTATCAAGGCGATTGACTTGTTGTGCCAAATCATCGCGTTGACGTATTAAGTCTTGTTCGTCTTGTGCATCGTATTTTCTTAAAAGACCATTAATAAGTCCAATGCGTTCGTCTAACCATTGCAAGCGTTCCGGATCCATTTCAGTTCGTTCTGCCAGGCGTTCTGCTTCTCGACTAATATCTTGGAGTTCAATACGAGCACTTTCGATACGTTCTTGCAATTCAGGAGCTGCTTCTTCCAAATGACATTGATGTAATAACTCTGTAGCACTAGCTCCTTCTCCGGTCAAAGCATTCACTACTGTTTCTAATGCACTGCGAATATCCTCAGCGTGGCTCAAACGATAGTGCTCAGCCTCTAATTCCTCTAATTCTCCCTCTTGGAGATTTGCGTCAGACAACGCTTGATAACGGAATAAAATATAATCGGCATCTTTTTGGCTCTGAGATGCAAGTCTTTTTAGTTCCGCTAACGCACTTGCTGCTTGTTGCCATTTTTCATATTGTATAGAGTACGTGGATAGTAACTTATCATTGTCTGCAATAGCATCAACAATGCTCAATTGGAAAGCATTGCTCTCCAACAATAAATTTGCATGTTGTGAATGAATATCAATGAGACGAGCCGATAGTTCTTTCAGTTCTTGTAGTGTGACTAATCCGTCATCTACAAAGGATCGACTTTTCCCATTGCTATATAGCTCGCGGCGCACGATGCCTTCATCAAATTCGGCCTCAATGATGCAGCGTTCTTCACCATCAGTGATAACTTTGCTATCCGCACGAGCACCCATGACTAAAGCTAAGGCACCAAGGATAATTGATTTACCGGCTCCGGTCTCTCCTGTAAGAACAGAAAAACCATTACAAAAATCAATGTCCAGATGGCTGATGAGTGCGTAATTTTCTATGTGTAAGTGTTTCAGCATTAGTTTTGTGTTATTTTATCGTACGTGTTTTGCCTTGTCGGGTCAATATCCATCAGAATTTCTTGTACATTCTTCTTCTCTTTGTCTGTGCCGCGTTTGAAGATATCTACCAATTCCTCAGCTTTCGCGTCAAGGAAAGTATTGATGACATAAGTTGCAGGTCGTGCTCGATATGCTTCGCGTAGAACAGGAAGTCCTTCGGCTATGCGATTGCGACCGTTTGTGACATTAGATGCCATCTCATCCAAACCGAGACGATGGTAGGTGTAATAAAACTCGCGGTATTTGCGGAAGGCTTCGTCCATCAAATTGTTGGTAATGGCATAGCGGCTACGATTACTCTCAAACGCTCGCCAGCCGGTCTGCTCGGTATTTTCCATACTTGCTGACTGACAAGCATTTACGATATCTTCGCATTGCTGAAAGAACGGTGTTCCACCTAAACGCTGATAACTATCCATATCATGACCGAGAATCAAGTAGCAGTAGAAGGCCAACATAGCAGTTAAATTGGTCGTGAACTGATTTTGCTGATACTCAATACGGTCATACTCCTGATACGTAAAGTTGAACGCTTTGTCCTTGAAATTCAAAAGAGGCGTTGTATAGGTTGTTCCATACACAGGACGACGACTTTGCAAGGTCATTTCGCAAGTATATAGATTGTTTTCCACCTTATTGACCACTATCAGCATGGAGCATTCTATTTTTTCATGCTCGGCAAAAGTCATGTTGGTCCAGCGATTTTGGTTCATATATTCTTCGATAGAGGTCTTCAACGTATTGAAAACCTGTTTACTCGAACCCTCTACCTTGTCCGAATTGATAGTGACAGTACATTTTAACTCTTGCGCCGACAAATAGAAGGTGCAAAGCAACAAACATAATATGGAGAATGTTTTTTTCATTTGGATATGGATTCGATGTTTCCTGTTTGAGTATTAAAGCGGATAATAGGTAGTGCTGTGCCAGTAAATAAGTCACGTGACAATGGCACATCTATGCCAAATTGTGCAATCGGTAGTACTTTCCGACCTAAAAATTTGTCTTGGAACTCAACCAATATCTCGGCGCTACCCGGTAAGTTATATGTAAACTGAGATGGCAGAGGAGCATTCTTGTCCTGTTTAGCACTCTTCTTTGTAATCTCTATAGGTTTGTATGTTTGCCATGAGGCAGTTAACGATATAGTGATTGTATCTGCATCCAGATTTTCGGGTAAAGTGAAGCCATTTTCTTTTGAGAAAAACAACAGCCATTCTTCTTTATCTTTTTTGCCATTTTCACTAGGCATGAAGGTTGCGTTGTAATGCTCCGTACGTTTCGTAATGTGCCCTGTAAAGAGTGAGACCAACTGAGTCTCCTCTTTCTTCATCTCATCCAAAACGAGTTGCATGGCTTTACCGTCTGCAGGAGCATGCTCTACCTCTCCACTCAAGAGATACAGACGACTTTCGCGGATACGGTATATTTGTTTGGCGATGGCTTTAGCGCGTTCTTCCTCTTTACGGAAATCGAGTTGTTCGTCTGTCAGCGGCATAGCATCCGGATATGTAACTTCCGCTTTTTGGTGTGAGATGTTTCGATTAGTTTTAGTTTCTGCTTCATATGGTAAATTGTAACCCAATAACAACCCGCGGTTATCTAAGGTTAGCAATTGTGCGGGAAAGCCCGTCTCGGAATAAATCTTGTGAACACGTGTAGTATCGGCAATGGTAATAGTTCCGATTTCAACTTTGTTTAGCACATATGCAGAACTATTTTCGCGAATAGCGTTGGTTACGCCCAGTAGTGATTCGGCATACTTGGCATAAGGACCCGCTTCGCGAATCTCCACATTGTATTCAAAATCAATATTTACATAGTTTTTGGGAGTATAGTACACAAGTACCATCTCGTTTTGTTTTAATAGTTGAGCTTGTGTCATGCTACATATCACTACAGCTCCGAGTAATCCAAAAAATCTTTTTACCATATCTTTGTCTCTTAACTATTCCAAATTTTCCAAGCTGCCTCTGCTTGGCCAATTAACATTTCCATACCATTGCGAGTCGCCGCTCCTTTTGCCTTGCCTTTGTAGAGAAATAATGTCTCTGCGGGATTATAGACACAGTCGAACAACAAATGGCGTGCCGAAATATATTCGTATGGTATAGGTGGACATGAATCAACGTCAGGCAACATTCCCAGTGGAGTGCAGTTAACGATGATGGTGTGTCCGTTCATAACTTCTCTTGTCAAATCTGCATAGCACAATATGTTATTCTGTGAAATGCGACTAACGAGAGTGTGAGAAATTCCCATTTTTTTTAGCCCATAGCATACAGCTCTGGCTGCTCCTCCTGTGCCGAGTACTAACGCTCGCTGGTCATCTCTACGCAGAAGGGGCTGTAACGAGTTCATAAAACCAATACAATCGGTATTGTACCCAATGCCATTATGAACAACATTTACGGCTCCTATTTCTGTAGCTGTTTCGTCCAAACGATCTAACAATGGAATAACCTTTCGCTTGTAAGGAAAGGTAATATTCACTCCGTCCAGATTGTCAATATACTTTCTCATTTGGTCAGCATTGTGCTCATCAATGGAGTATAAAGAGTACTCTGCATCAATATGTTCACGCTCAAACTTCTCGTTGAAATAACGAGCAGAAAATGAGTGGTGTAGCGGGTATCCTATTATTCCGTAGTGTCGCATGTTGTAATCTTCAACTTTCCATGTTTGATGGTAGCAATGTGCGTTTTGGAACGGAATGTTTTTCCGCCCTCACCGCGTTGTAACGCATCGTATATTTTATCAATTTCAGCGAAGTTGCACTCGCGAAGTTCTTCGTATAATCTTGTTTGTCCCGCTTCGCGTGTTTCTTTGCCCTCTATTATATCCACATATCCTTGAAGTCTGTCTGCTGTTTGTGCCATATGTTCAATATCAGATTTGCTATATGCACGTAGTTGTTCGCGAATGGCGTTACGTGTGATAGAGGTGTCAGTGTTGGTAGAGTCGTTGACCCATTCCAAGTGTCGCTTATCACGAAGGTAATGCTCTATGTAGTCACGTGTAGTACACAATAGAGGACGTACAATGGGCACTCCATTCGGCGCATAGGCATTTACGCTTATTGGACGCATACCAACCAATCCTCGCAGTCCGCATCCTCGTCGCAAATTCATCAGTAATGTCTCTGCTTGGTCGTTTTGATGGTGTGCAACCGCAACTGCTTGACAATTGTGTTTTTGGGCCATTTGATCAAACCACGTATAGCGCAATTCGCGCGCAGCTAATTCAATGCTCTCATTGTGCGCCCGCGCGTAAGTGAGCGTGTCAAAAGAGGTTCTTTCTAACTGGATAGACATCTGGTTGCATAGTGTGCATACAAAGTCTTCGTCTCGTTGGCTTTCTTCTCCACGCAGATGGAAATTGCAATGAGCAGCAATGCATGAGTAACCGGCTTCATGCAATACATCTAAAAGAGCCACGCTATCTGCGCCGCCACTTATGCCAACCAATACAGGTTTGCTTATGTCAAGCAATCCGCGTTGACGGATATATGTCGTTACACGTCTTAACAACCGTTCAACTCCTTGATATCAACCAATTTATTTACAATCGCATAGATTGTCAAACCCGCAGTAGAATGGATATTCAGTTTGCGGCTGATATTCTTGCGGTGAGTAATGACTGTATGTGTGGATATACATAGTACATCAGCTATTTCTTTGTTGCTACGACCGCGGACCAATTCGATGAGGATGTCGCGTTCACGGTCACTCAATTCTTCTGTTTCTTCTTTGGGAGTAGTGTGCCGATGTTTTGTGTCTGCCTGAATGGCTAAGGCCGGGCGCAGAATATCGTCCTCTATGTCACAATGGTCCGAGAAATCCAATTCAGCGTGCCACAAATCACTCATAGCGCTAATCAAACGATAACTGATTATGTTCTCTCTCTCGTTATCAGAATTACCCGGATAATACTTGATAATCAATTTTTTTATTTCTGCCAGTTTATCCGAAATACGCTGGTCATCATGTTCATGTTCCTCATACATACCGGCATTCTCGTGATCGATATGAATACGTATCTCCTGAACAAATTCGTCAAAACATCGTAGTATGAGCGTCGGAATTCTGTCCGATTCATCTGCCGCATTGATGGCCTCAGTCATCGCCTGGCGCAAACGCGGCAAACGGTAGTCCAGGAAATAGGTATGCGCCTGACGCAAATATTTCTGCAGCGTTTGCAGGTCTATATCCTCTACTACCGGTTTCTGGCGAAACAGCTTGTGATTAACGACCGCAAGAAAAGTAGGTGTGTGCAAACCGTGCGCTTGGCACACTTCGTCAATGGTCTGTTCGCCCACACCCATACTCAACCCAAAGCGACTGATAATCTGTATCGCTTCTTCTTCGCGAGCCATCAGGTCGCACATCTTGTCGGTCTGCTTATACATCAGTTAGCCTCCTGTTGTGCCAGTTTCCAGTTTTCAAACTCCGAATAACTTCCCTCGTACCAAACAACCTTGCCGTCGCCTTCGTACGACAGAATGTGCGTGCATATACGATCCAGGAACCAACGGTCGTGGCTGATAACTACGGCGCAGCCGGCAAAGGCCTCGAGACCTTCCTCCAGCGCACGCAGCGTATTAACATCTATATCGTTGGTCGGCTCGTCCAGCAACAGCACATTGGCTTCGCTCTTCAGCGTAAGGGCCAGATGCAAGCGGTTTCGTTCACCGCCCGACAGCACGCCGCATTTCTTCTCCTGGTCTGCGCCGGTGAAGTTGAATCGGCTCAGGTAAGCACGTGCATTCACTTCTTTGCCGCCGACGCGGATGAACTCCGTTCCGTTGGCAATGGTCTGGAATACGGTCTTTTCCGGATCGATATTGGAGTGCTGCTGGTCCACATAGCCAATCTTGACTGTCTCGCCTACACTGAATGTACCTTTGTCGGCTTTCTCCATACCCATAATCATACGGAAGAGGGTAGTCTTACCGGCTCCGTTTGGACCAATCACGCCCACAATGCCGTTTGGCGGAAGAACAAAGTTCATATCATGGAACAGTTCGCGTTCACCAAACGATTTGGCAACGCCTTCTGCATCTATGACCTTATTACCCAAACGCGGACCGTTAGGAATGAATATCTCCAGACGCTCCTCGCGCTCTTTCTGTTCTTCGTTCAACATCTTGTCATATGCATTCAGACGGGCTGCAGACTTGGCGTGGCGTGCTTTCGGCGCCATGCGTACCCATTCCAACTCGCGTTCCAAAGTCTTGCGACGCTTGCTGGCCTGCTTCTCCTCTTGCGCCATGCGGGCAGCTTTCTGCTCCAACCAACCCGAATAATTGCCTTTCCAAGGAATACCTTCGCCGCGATCCAACTCCAAAATCCATCCTGCTACGTGGTCCAGGAAATAACGGTCGTGCGTTACGCAAATCACCGTTCCTTCGTAGTCGTGCAGTATTTTCTCCAATCGGTCGATACTCTCTGCATCCAAGTGGTTGGTCGGCTCGTCCAACAGCAATATATCCGGTTTGCTGAGCAACAGACGGCACAGCGCCACGCGGCGACGCTCACCTCCGGACAAGGTGGCTACATTGGCATCCGCAGGCGGGCAAGCCAAAGCGGCCATCGCAAGGTTCAGACGTTGGTCCAGATTCCATGCGTCCGCAGCATCCAGTTTGTCCTGCAGTTCGGTTTGGCGCGCCAACAGTTTGTCGAAATCTGCATCCGGCTCTGCAAAAGCCATGTTGATGGCATCGTACTCGGCCAGCAGGTCCGTTACTTCCTTCACGCCCTCTTGCACTACCTCGCGTACGGTTTTGCTGTTGTCGAGGTGCGGTTCCTGCTCCAAGTATCCGACGGAATAACCCGGAGAGAAGACCACTTCTCCCTGATACTCTTTCTCTACGCCGGCAATAATCTTCATCAAAGTAGATTTTCCGCTACCATTTAGACCGATTATGCCGATTTTGGCACCATAGAAGAAACTCAGGTAAATGTTGTTTAAGACTCGTTTTTGAGGAGGGAAAGTCTTACTGACTCCCACCATTGAAAAAATTATCTTTTTGTCATCTGCCATAATATACCAAAATAAAATCGGGCGCAAAGGTACAAAAAATTTTTCATATACACAAGCGCGCGTAGTCATTTTTCCAATTTTTGACTTTTTGACAAAAAAATGTTTGAATATTTGTCTGTATAAAAAAAAAACTGTACCTTTGCAATCGCAAAGGTTTTAAACAGAAGTATTATAAGTAAAGCAAATAATTATTTTATGGAAATATCTCTTCGTGCGCAGTCGATGCCGGAAAGTCCGATTCGCAAGTTGGCAAAATATGCTGACGCAGCCAAATTGGCAGGTACGCATGTATATCATCTCAATATTGGTCAGCCTGACATAAAGACACCTCCACAAGCAATGGAGGCAGTAAAGAATTTTACTCCTGAGATATTGGAATATTCGCCATCTCAAGGTCTCAAATCACTGAGAACGAAGATGGTAAGTTACTATGCTAATTATGGTATAGACCTTTCTCCGGATGAGATAATTATCACTGCCGGCGGGTCAGAAGCAATCATGTTTGCGTATATGTCATGTTTGAATCCAGGCGATGAAATCATCGTAACGGATCCATCGTACGCCAACTACATGGCATTTGCTATTTCCTGCGGTGCAATAGTTAAGTCAGTTAAGACTCATATCGAGAATGGATTCAAATTGCCTCCAGTAGAAGAGTTTGAAAAGCAGATTACGCCCCAAACGCGTGCTATATTGATTTGCAATCCGAATAATCCGACCGGTTACCTATACACCAAACAAGAGATGCGTCAGATACGTGATTTGGTGAAGAAATACGATCTGTATCTTATTTCAGATGAGGTTTACCGCGAGTTTATCTATACAAAGTCGCCATATATCTCTGCTTGTCACTTGGAAGGTATAGAGGAGAATGTAGTTCTTGTAGATAGTGTGTCCAAACGTTATAGCGAGTGTGGAATACGTATAGGCGCGCTTATAACAAAGAACAAGGCAGTAAGAGAGTCTGTCATGAAATTTTGCCAAGCTCGTCTTTCGCCACCTTTGTTCGGCCAGGTGGTAGCCGAAGCTTCGCTCTCTACACCAGAAGAGTATTTGCAAGAAGTATATGACGAGTATTTGAGTCGTCGTAATTTTCTAATAGATCAGTTGAATCAAATACCCGGAGTTTTTGCTCCGGCTCCAACAGGCGCGTTCTATGTGATGGTTCAATTGCCGGTAGATGATGTAGAGAAGTTCTGTAAGTGGTGTCTAACCGATTTTTCGTACGAAGGTGCGACGGTGATGATGGCTCCCGGAACGGGTTTCTATACTCATCCGGAAGATGGACGTCATCAAGTTCGTATGGCCTATGTGCTTAATAAAGAGGACCTTGCGAAAGCAATGATAGTCCTTCGCAAGGCCCTTGAGGCTTATAATAGTCAGAACGAATAATTACATCATTCCACCCATTCCCGGATTAGGCATCGCAGGAGCAGCGTGCTCCTCCGGGTGATCAACGATTACGCACTCTGTTGTCAGGAACATACCTGCAATAGAGGCTGCGTTTTCCAATGCCACACGTGTAACCTTAGCCGGATCTACGACTCCTGCGTCAAACAGGTTCTCGTAGGTGTCTTTGCGTGCATTGTATCCGAAGTCAGCTTTGCCAGCACGTACTTTGTCCACTACGACAGCTCCTTCTTCGCCAGCGTTAGCAACGATTTGGCGGAGTGGCTCTTCTATAGCGCGACGGATGATTTCAATACCGGTTTGTTCGTCTTCGTTGGCGCCCTTGAGGTTCTCCAAAGCTTTTTGTGCGCGGATGTACATAACTCCACCACCCGGAACAATACCTTCTTCTACAGCAGCACGAGTAGCAGAAAGGGCGTCATCAACGCGGTCTTTCTTCTCCTTCATTTCTACTTCACTAGCAGCTCCGACATTGAGTTGTGCGACACCGCCGGCAAGTTTAGCGAGACGTTCCTGCAGTTTCTCCTTGTCGTAAGTGGACTTGGTGGCAGCAATTTGTGCTTTGATTTGGCTGACACGTGCAGCGATAGCATCCTTGTTGCCGGCTCCATTAACGATAGTAGTGTTATCCTTGCTAACAGTAATCGTTTCGGCTGTACCGAGCATTTCAAGAGTAGCTTGGTCAAGTTTGATACCTTTCTCCTCGCTGATAACTGTACCACCGGTGAGAATAGCGATATCCTCGAGCATCTCTTTGCGGCGGTCTCCGAATCCAGGTGCCTTAACAGCGCAGATCTTCAGTTGAGCACGCAAGCGGTTGACTACAAGAGCAGTAAGAGCTTCGCTATCAACATCTTCTGCGATGATGAGCAATGGACGTCCACTCTGAACGGCCGGTTCGAGGACGGGCAGCAACTCCTTGAGGTTAGAGATCTTCTTATCGTAGATGAGGATATATGGTTTCTCCATTTCAACGAGCATTTCTTCGGTATTGGTAACGAAGTACGGACTAATGTAACCGCGGTCGAACTGCATGCCTTGTACGACATCAATAGTGGTGTCCATTCCCTTAGCTTCTCCGATAGTGATTACGCCGTCTTTGGATACTTTGCGCATAGCGTCAGCGATAAGTTTGCCAATCTCTGCATCGTTGTTAGCAGAAACGGTAGCCACTTGCTCAATCTTATCAAAATCGTTGCCAACAACAACCGCATTCTTCTTAATCTCCTCAACGACAGCAGCGACAGCCTTGTCAATACCACGTTTGAGGTCGAGTGGGTTAGCACCAGCAGCTACGTTCTTGAGTCCAACGCCAACGATGGCTTGCGCCAAAACGGTAGCAGTAGTAGTACCATCACCGGCTTGGTCTCCAGTCTTGGAAGCCACCTCTTTGACGAGTTGTGCTCCGAGGTTCTCAGCCGGATCCTTGAGATCAATCTCTTTAGCTACGCTAACACCATCTTTGGTGATATGCGGAGCGCCGTATTTCTTGTCGATAATAACATTGCGTCCCTTCGGTCCGAGGGTCACTTTGACTGCGTTAGCCAATTGGTCAACGCCACGCTTCAGCGCTTCACGCGCTTCGGTATTGTATGTAATATCTTTTGCCATAGAGCTATTTACGATTAAGTTGTTTAGTATTCTTATTTAATGATAGCCAAAACGTCAGATTGACGCATAATGAGATATTTCTCGCCGTCAAGTTCGAGTTCTGTGCCTGCGTACTTGCCGTACAAAACCTGGTCTCCGGCTTTGAGAATCATAGTCTCGTCTTTGGTACCTTCGCCAGCAGCGAGAACTTCGCCGCGCAGCGGTTTTTCTTTTGCGCTGTCAGGAATGATGATTCCTCCGACTGTTTTTTCTTCTGCGGCCGCAGGCTTGATAAGCACGCGGTCTGCTAATGGTTGAATCTTACTCATAGTATTTGTAGTTTTTAAATCCTTATTATAATAGCGGGTTCCATAAGAATCCAACAACTCATTGACAATATTTGTGCCAATGAGTTGCTAACTGACAAATTGTCAGTATATGAAAGAGTTGGTATTACTCAAAATATGTGATATCGCGTTCTTCCAATTCAAACGCGTATCTAACGGAGTTTTCTGCGCGTTTGTTTTCTTTGGTAAGTACACGTTTGGTCCAATTGCCCTGTTGGTCAGAAGTTAAGATGGTATATTTGATGTTCTGTTCCCATTCCTCGCCTTCACCAGAGCAAGTGCCGGTAGAACCGATGATTTGTCCGTCCACGTCAAATGTATAAGTTCTCTTGTGGTGGTGTCCAATGCAATCGTTGTATTCTTCTCCTATGGGTTTGCCGCTGTTAGACCAAGTGAATCCGAGTTCAAAACCTTCGTCCTCGTACACGTCATCAACTTCGTCATATCCTTTGCCACATTCGACAGCGAAAGAAATGATGTGTCCGTTAGCGTCGCGTGTGATGACGGCGCTATCTCTTTCAACGCGCGAAAGGAGTAGACCATCCTCATCGAATGTATATGTAGCTTCCGGAAAACGTGAAGAGAGCGGAGTAGTATTGCCCTGTGCGTCTACATCGAGTGTGCGGAAAGTCTTGACGTTCTGTACTTTGCCGGTTAAATTGCATAGAAGTAAGTCTGTATAAACGATCTGTGTTTCTGCAACGACCGGAATTTGCTCGGATTGCGTTTGCGGCTTCGGTTGTTTGTCAGATTGATAGATGATTTCGCGCTCTTCGATAGCGTAGTTCATATCATTTCCTTGGAGCATATAGGATTCCGTGGAAACAAGGCGCTTGGTCCAGTTGCCATATTTATCGGACTTCAAGACAGAATATTCTGTAAGGCTGTACCAAGGTGTAACGTCGTGGTAAATGACGGAATCTCGAGTGTTTTGGCCATCTGCATTGTAGAAGAGGATTCTGTTCTCTTCGATCTCCTGTCCACACTTAGAGTAAGATTTCTCCGTTAAGCGCTCGAGGTCATTCCACTTGTAAGAACGAACAAATCCCCACTCGTTGTAGATGCCCGCATCGTCCTCACAATCAACAGAGAGTGAGATGATTAGTCCTGCTTCGTTGCGAGTGATAGCGGCAGTATCTCCATCATTCTCGATAAAGAAAATGAGTTGTCCATTCTCGTCATAATTGCATTCTTCCGCCAGAAAACGTTCAGATTCATCGGTCAATTCTCCCAATTCGGAAACATTAGTAATACAGAATGTCTTGACGTTTTTCACATCGCCTCTCAAGTCGAAGAGACGCAAATCGGCGGTTTCCAAGACGTTTTTTTGGCAGCCGGCTAAGGAGATTGCAGCGAAAGCAACGGCAGTAAACTTAGATAGATTGTTCATTACGATTTAAAGTTTAAATGATGTAGTTTGACAAAGTGTGCGCAAAGTTACTACTATTTTTTTGTTTATGCAAATGTAAACGTTCTAAAAGTGCATAATCTGCCAAATTGGCAGTAATGTGTCATAAAAAATGTGTCTTTTACTATTATGAGAGCACCTTTTCCATGCAGAGATGAGGGATGTCTGCTTCGTAAAAAGTATCGCCAACCGGTTGGAAACCGAATCGTTGGTAGAACGGCACGGCATGAGTTTGTGCGTGTAATCGTATTTTTGCAGCCCCTTGTCGTTGTGCTTCGAATATGACTTGATTCATGAGATAACAGCCCAAACCCTTGCCTCGTTCGGCAGTGAGGGTCAACATTCGTCCGATACGCATGACTTCTTTTTCCGCTTCGGGGAAGAGTCGCGCATAGGCAATAACCAGACCGTTTCTGCGCAGGGAGATGTGTGTGGCGACATAATCGATATTGTCTTCGTCTGGATAGATGATATGTTGCTCTAATGTGAAGACAGCGTATCTGGCTTTGAGGATCTCGTATATGTCAGAGGCAGAAAGGTCTATGAAAGGCGCGATGTGCAGGGTGATGTCGTGCGGTAAAGTGGTCGGTTGGTCGGTGTCATTGTGCCGGTTCGCCATTAGTTTTTTGTATTGCTCGCTAACGACGGAAAAGACATATTGTCTGATGGTTTTGAATCGTTTAGGGAACGGCGGTTGGCAAACGTTAAGAGAACGGTTGTACTGGTCCATTCGTGCTTTCCACTCAACCAACTGTTCGGGGTCGGCCATGATATGATTGACGATAGAGTTGACCTTTCCGAAGAGTGAACGGTGGTCTTTTTGCGCTTTGGATGCCGGGCCTTGGTATGGCTCAACAATGCTGTACATGTGTTCCTTGCCGTTACGAACGCGGTGGATGACGTTGTCCTTTTTGTTGAGTTTGCCGTGCTTGATTGAGTAGTCTGTGTTGTTTACTATTGCCATGATTTGTTGATTAAAAGTATATATACTACGTATATATAGGTTACAGAAGATAGGTTACGGGTTACAGTGGTTTATCCTATGGTTATCTTATGGTTATCCTATGGTTATCCTATGGTAAGATATCGGCATGAGTGGCTGATTGGCGGCTGATTGGATATATGAATCGTTCGCATATTGGTGTAAATCTTATTTATTTTTAAATAATGCATAAAACTTATGTCTTTTGTCTGAGGTAGTAGCAATTATGAATATGATATAAGGAAGTAAGGGCAAAATGGTTAATATACGAGGGAAACCTCCTATAAGGACAGCATTAGAAAGGAGGAAGATAATCATAGTTATCGTCATTAGAAGCCATTTAACCAAAGAATAATCTAACAAACCAGTACTAGGAGTACTAGGCGTAGAACCAGAAGATACTAATGAATGATATTTTGCGCTATGACTATAGAAATGGTTGAGGCAGTCAATGATAGCGTGAGTTGAGTATAAGTCCAGGCAAATCATTCCTATTGGAATCACAGATTCCTCACTTCTGTAAAAATATAGGCATTTATAATAATATCCAGTTATATGAATGATTTCACCAACAATATGTCCATATTCTAGTTTTACTTTACCAATTTGTTCCCAGTTTAGGTCAATATCGTAAAATGCATAAGACGGAGGAAAATCAGGTGCCGAACATGAGCCATGAATGCCATATTTATCAATAATAAGGTAGCATTTTTTTCTTTTGAAACATTGCCAAAAGAACCACAAGGACATGCCCATGAGTATCATCATAGACAAAATTGAGAAGAGGAAAATTGGAATGGGAATTTTATCGTAACCTTGAAAAATTAAAACACAAAAAAAAGTGGCTATGATAACGAATAATAACAACGATAGACCCACATTGATGTAATACCAAATATAGCCTGTCGCATTAAAGCGAACGCTATCGGATTCGTAAGTTATGGGAAAGATGTGTGTGCATAATTTCTGTGTAATTTTAAAAAGTTTTGCTATCGGTATCATTAGAATACCCGGAATAAGCGTAAGAAGGTAAAGAAGCAAATACCTTAGTACAATATTACATGTTTTAATATTATACAGGATTTTTCTAGTTAAGATTTTTTTCTCAATATCCTTATCGCTTAAATCGATTTCGTGCGTTTGTTTTGCGTATTGATAAGTGACGTAGGTATCGATGTCATGTGTGGTGTAAACACCATATTGCTCAAAGGCATCTTTTGCATCAATAAGTCCGGATGCATATATTTCGTAACTGTGAGGTAGTGAATCTTTGTTAGTTATAACCTGATCGTTCACGATATACAATGGTTCATTATTACCCGTAGCGGGGAGGGAAAGCGGAATGAGGGTGAAAAGGATAATAGAGAAGATATAGAGAGTAGTTTTTTGCATAATCAGGCAAGTCAAAAAATGGAGTGCAAAGGTACAAAAACTTTTTGAGATGAACAAATTTTTTGTTTAAAATCTGCATATATCAAAATTTGGAGTATTTTTGCGGTCTGATTGACAATATCGTCAATGGGAAGAAAGAACAATGGAAAAGTAGAATGTAAGTAATCAACCATTCGACCAATCCGACACGAACCTTCACATTCACTTATGCGGTTTCTAACACCGGAAGTTAAGCGTATTGTTGGCGGTCAGTTGGTTATAGATAAGAACGGCAAGGTATTCAATGCTCTCGGTGCAGAAATAAAATAACCACTTAACGTTTTAACAAAAAAATCGGCGTACATTTGTGTATGTCGATTTTTTTTAGTACCTTTGCGGTCGCAAAAAAGAAACAATGGAAAACGAGAAACAACAAATAGGTCAATTGTTTGACCGTATCGCAAAGACTTATGACGGTTTGAATCATGGTCTTTCGCTGAATATAGATCGCTTGTGGCGCAAGCGTGCGGTTGGTGCGATGCACTCGGCTATCCATGTGCTGGATGTAGCAATAGGTACAGCCGATCTAACAATAGAGATGCTACGTCAAGGTAAGGCAGAGCGCGTGACGGGACTGGATCTGTCCACAGCGATGATGGAGATAGGAGAGAAGAAATGCGAAGCAAAGAGGCTGCCTGTGGAGTTTGTTTTCGGCAATGCTCAGGAGATGCCATTTGCCGATAATTCGTTCGACGGCGTAACGTGCGCTTACGGTTGCCGCAATTTCAGTGATTTGGATGCGGGATTACGCGAGATGTACCGTGTATTGAAGCCCGGCGGACAAGTGACAATACTGGAGTTCTCGTACCCGACGGGTAAAATAATTCGTCCGCTATATGACTTGTATTTTACGCATATTCTGCCATTTGTGGGGCGTATAGTAAGTCGTGACAAAACGGCTTATACCTATCTAAATAAGAGTGTAAAACATTTCTGTTGGGGTGAAGCCTTTCTGCATCATCTGCACGATGCCGGATTTAGGGATGAGCATTTTGAACCGCTGACATTTGGGATAACCAGTGTGTACACAGCAAAGAAATTAAGTGAATAAAAATAATAGTTATAAAAAATGGTTAAGCACATTATTCTTTGGAAATTGCGTTCTGAACTGAGCGCAGAGGAGAAGCAAGCGAAAGCACTTGCAATTAAGCAAGGTCTGGAAGGCCTGAAAGGTCAGATACCCGGGCTATTGGATATACACGTACAGATAGACGGTCGCTTGGAGAGCAGCAATGCAGATATTATGCTGGATTGCACCTTAGACTCGGAAGAATCGCTGAAAGGTTATGCCGTTCATCCGGCTCATGTAGCGGTAGCTAATGGGGTAGTGCGTCCTAATACGGAATTGCGCACCTGTCTTGACTACGAGTGCTAAAGCGAACGCGTGTGTACACGCGTTCATTAATTTTTTAGAATCAAAAAAGAAAAGTCTCCCGATGAAGGAGACTTTTCTTATGTGATGATTACCAGCTACTTGGGAGCATACGTGGACTATCAGTCAAGCGACAGGTAGCGCAGTTGTCCCAACGATAAGTAAAGGTGATGCCGAGTTGGAACCAACCATCGTTCCAGTGGAGATGTTTTTCTCCATTCTTGTCAGTCCAGAAACCATAGTCATTACCATTAACAGGCACGTGCACACCTTTGTCGTTCTGATCGGCTCCCAGAGGGAATGCGTCCAAGTTGAGATGAGGAGAGTCGAAGAGACCTTCCTGAATCATGAACTCGGCAGTAAGCATCCAAGAGGGCGAGAGGTTCCAACTGTATCCTAAGCCTAATTGAATCATAGGCAAGATACCCCAGGTTTTGCCTTGTACTCGGTCGAAGACGTCCGGATGGTTGTACGAATCAGGCTCATAGATGAAGTCATAGTCGTAGATGTAACTACAAGTAAGAGCCAAACCGCCGTAGATGAACAATCCATACCTTCTGAGCGGGTAGTATTCAACACCGGCAGCCGGTTGTACGAATACGGATTTGAACTTACGGAAGTCCTTACGTGCAGGATCGAGCGCCTCGAACTTAGCCTTGTTGTTACCACTCAACGTACCTCCGCACAAAGTAGTGCGCAGCGCACAATGTTTACCGATAGGCATGTGGTAAGCCATGGTTAGCGAACCACCATAGCTGACGTTTTCTTTGTTGAAGCCGCCATTGAAAGCAACACCAACGTTGTCAACATCGCCGTAGTAGTACATCGCATTGAATCCAAAACTGATACCTTGGGAAACAAAGTAGTTTTTTGCATTGAAAAGGCCGGTTCTAGGATTTTGCCTTTTGGTCCATGTGATGCGATTGTTGTCACGGTGATTAGCCGCGGACAACGACAAGGGGAGCAGAATGAGCGCTCCAACCAAAATCTGTGTGATTAAAAATTTTCTTTTCATTTCGAAAAACACCTAACAGGGCGCAAAATTACAAAAAATAATTTAACTGAGCAAATGTTACATGCATTTTTTTGAAAAAAAATTATTTTTGTAATATTTACACACTAAAAAGTTGTATATGTAAAATGATATAAAAGGCACCGAAAAATCCCATATATTTTCCTTATATATATAATAGGTGTTGAGTTGCGTAATGTGTAATGAGTAATGTGTAATGAGTAATGTGTAATGTGTAATGAGTTGTATGTAATTAGTAGTACGTAATGAGTAGTACGTAAGGTATAAGGTAGAGAGAGCAAGATACAAGAAAAAAGCCTGCTTGTTAGCAGGCTTTCCAGTAGTGCTACCCGGACTCGAACCGGGGTTTACGGCGTGAGAGGCCGTTGTCCTAGGCCACTAGACGATAGCACCGAGGTAATGTTCTTTCACAAAAAGTGCTTTCCTTTTCGAAAGCGGGTGCAAAAGTACTGCTTTTTTTTGACATGACCAAATTTTTTGCAAAAAAAATGATATTTTTGTGCATTTTATTGTATATATGCGATTTTTTTAGTACCTTTGCGCGGTATTTATTATAAAATAGGAGTGAAATTAACTGTAAAAAGTATATGAATACAAATTTCGGATTTGTGCGAGTAGCGGCAGCTGTGCCGACTTTGCGCGTGGCAGATTGTCGTTATAACGCAGAACAGATCAAGAAACAGATAGACGAAGCGATGCGTGAAGGAGTGGAAGTCATTTGTTTTCCGGAACTGAGTTTGACAGGTTATACCTGTGCGGATTTATTCTTCACGCAGCAGTTGCAACAAAGCAGTATGCGCGAATTAGAAGGAATATGCGAGTACACGCGCGGGAAAGCCATCATAGTACTGGTGGGCGCTCCGTTGCAAGTGGACAATGACTTGTACAACTGCGCTTTTGTGATGACGGATGGCGAAGTGATGGGAATAGTGCCCAAAGTGAATTTGCCTAATACGGGTGAGTTTTATGAGAAGCGTTGGTTCACAGGCGGTCGTGCTGTACGCGAATATACGCCGGGTGGATTTGCTCCGCGTATTCCGAAGACGGAGATATGGAGTGGGGAAGTGCCATTTGGCATAGACCTGCTTTTCACTACACGTAATTATACCTTTGGTATTGAGATCTGCGAGGATTTGTGGAGTCCGCTGCCTCCATCAACACAACTATCCATACAAGGCGCCGAACTGATCTTCAATCTATCGAGCAGTAACTGTCTGGTAGGCAAGCATGCATTTCGCCGTCAGATGATAACCCAGCAGTCGGCGCGCGTGCACTGCGGGTATATTTATACATCTTCAGGTGTGGGAGAATCGACTACCGATGTTGTCTTCTCCGGCAGTACGTATATAGCGGAGAACGGGACGATGTTGCAAGAAGGAGAGCGATTCCAGAGAGAGAATACGATGATTATTCAGGAACTGGATATAGAGCGTTTGCGTACAGACAGGCAGCGTAATACCAATTTTACGAAGGATAAAGTGGGGCATTATCGTCACATCTACGTGGCACCGATAGAGAGAGAAGAAGAGTACACAGATCCGGTACATCGTCATTTCTCCACTACGCCATTCTTGCCAGCCAAGAGCGAGGAGGATACGTATTGTACGGATGTGTTTGCTATCCAAACAAGCGCGCTCGCGCGCAGGTGGGAACACACGCACGCGCGTACACTTATAATAGGAATATCCGGAGGTTTGGACAGTACGCTTGCATTGTTGGTTTGCGTGCAGGCAGCAGACATATTGGGATATGATCGCAAGCAAGTGGTGGGTGTAACGATGCCCGGCTTTGGAACCAGCGATCGTACGCATAATAATGCAGTGGAACTGATGGAACTGCTGGGAATCACGCACCGGGAAATCAGTATATGCGATGTGGCAACACAGCATTTGGCTGATATTGAGCATGATATGAGTGTTCACGACGTGACTTATGAGAATGCGCAAGCCCGCGTAAGAACGCTGATACTCATGGATCTGGCTAACGAACTGAACGGAATAGTAGTCGGAACCGGCGATCTGAGTGAATTGGCGCTCGGTTGGGCAACCTATTGTGGTGACCAAATGTCGATGTACGGTGTCAATGCCGGTATTCCTAAGACTCTGGTTCGCTATATGGTCAAATACGCGGCAGAAAATATGTTCGGTGAGGACCTGCGCCGCGTGCTGCTGGATGTAGTGGACACGCCTGTCTCGCCGGAATTGCTTCCAACGACAGAGGATGGCGATATTGCGCAGAAAACCGAAGACAAAGTGGGACCGTACGAGTTGCACGATTTCTTTATCTACTATTTCCTCAGATACGGTTTTACGCGCGAGAAAATCAAATATATGGCCGTACAGGCTTTTGATGATAAGTATGACGAAGAAACCATAGATAAATGGCTTGGCGTCTTTATGCGCCGTTTCTGTCAGCAGCAATTTAAACGCAGTTGTATGCCGGACGGACCTAAAGTGGTGAGTGTCAGCCTTTCTCCGCGTGGAGACTGGAGAATGCCGAGTGATGCCTGCTGTATTTAGTTGACAATTCTTAGCCCCCAGAGGGGCACTATTATTTGACGTGACCTAATATAGATAATTTTTGTAACATTGAAAACAGAAACGAATATATCATTGTTGCCGTACAATACGTTCCGCATGGACGTGAAGGCAAAAATCTTTGCTGAATACTCTTCAGTAGAGGAGTTGAAGCAACTATTGGAGCAGTATAAAGGTGAGCGCCTGCTGCATATAGGCGCAGGAAGTAACTTGCTCTTTACCAAGGACTTTGACGGAGTGGTGTTGCACTCTGCAATGCGCCGTGCACGCGCGTTGGATGAAGACGGAGATACCGTTCTGATAGAAGCGGACAACGGACTTGTGCTGGACGAACTGATAGCCCAACTATGCGATATGGGGCTTAGCGGCATGGAGAACCTCAGTTATATACCCGGTGAGGTTGGGGCAAGTGCTGTGCAGAATGTCGGCGCATATGGCGTTGAAGCCAAAGATGTGATAGTGCAGGTGAAGGCTGTTGCTGTGGCTGATGGCACTGAGCGAATCTTTACTAACGAAGAGTGCAAATATGGTTACAGAGACAGTATCTTTAAGAACGAATTGCAAGGAAAATATATCATTACGCACGTTGTTTATCGCCTGAACAAGCGTCTTGAACCGAAGTTAGATTACGGAAATTTGCGCAGCGAAGCAGGTGAGAATGTATCCGTCATGTCTATTCGCGAGGCCGTAATACGTATTCGTCAGCAAAAACTGCCTGAAGTAAGCGAGATAGGAAGTGCCGGATCGTTCTTCAAGAATCCGATAGTATCTCGAACCGAGTTCGAAGCAATCTCGAACCAACATCGAGAGATAACCATTCCATATTATGAACAGGAAGGCGGAATTAAGATACCTGCAGCATGGCTGATAGAGCAGTGCGGATGGAAGGGCAAAATGCAGGGCGGAGCACAATGTTATCCTAAGCAGCCGTTGGTTCTCGTCAATGCAAACAACGCTACGCCGGAGGATGTGGTCAATCTGGCGGCGGAAATATGTGTGGATGTAAAGAAGAAATTTGGTGTCACCATATCCCCGGAGGTGAACTATATATAAATTAAACATAAATCGTAATAAACAAATCACAGATGGCTTCATTTATAGTAGAAGGCGGACATAAGTTGCATGGTAGTATAACCCCGCAAGGCGCAAAGAACGAAGCGCTACAAGTGCTATGTGCAGTATTGCTGACAAAAGAGACGGTAGTGATTGATAATCTGCCGAATATATTGGATGTGAATAATCTGATAGATCTGTTGGCATCGATGGGAGTAGTGGTGGAGAAACAAGGGAAAGGCAAGTTTGCATTCACCGCAGCCAATATTGACACAAAGTACCTGCATAGCAGCGATTTTTTGAAGAAATGCAATAAGTTGCGTGGCTCTGTGATGTTAATAGGTCCGCTTTTGGCACGATTAGGCGAAGTGACATATGCGAAGCCGGGCGGAGACAAAATAGGTCGTCGGCGTTTGGACACGCATTTTCAAGGAATGGTCAATCTTGGGGCAAGCTTTGAGTACGATCATGATTTGTTGGCATACCGTTTTGAGGGTAAGCACCTGAAAGGAAGTTATATGCTGTTGGACGAAGCGTCTGTGACAGGTACAGCCAATATTATCATGGCTGCTGTGATGGCAGAAGGCGTAACTACCATATATAATGCGGCTTGTGAGCCTTACCTGCAGCAATTGTGTAAATTGCTCAATAATATGGGAGCTAAGATCAGCGGTGTGGGCAGTAACCTGCTGACGATAGAAGGAGTGCGCGAATTGCATGGCGCCGAGCACACACTTTTGCCCGATATGATTGAGGTCGGTTCATTCATCGGAATGGCTGCTATAACGGGCTCTGAACTACGTATATGCAATGTGGGTTACAAGGACCTGGGAATCATACCGGAAGCTTTCCGCCGCCTTGGAATTCGCATAGATGTGGATGGCGACGATATCGTTATACCCGCACAAGAGCATTACCAGATAGAATCGTTCTTGGATGGTTCTATTCTGACGGTTGCAGATGCTCCGTGGCCGGGTTTGACGCCGGACTTGCTGTCCGTGATACTGGTGGTGGCTACTCAGGCGCGTGGCTCGGTGTTGATTCACCAGAAGATGTTCGAGAGCCGTCTGTTCTTTGTGGACAAACTGATAGATATGGGTGCGCAGATTATCCTTTGCGACCCGCACAGGGCCGTTGTAATCGGTCATGACCACGCACGCCAGTTGAAGCGGCACACGATGACTTCGCCTGATATTCGTGCCGGTATCGCGTTGCTGATAGCAGCGATGAGTGCAGATGGCACCAGCCGAATAGACCATATCGACCAAATCGACCGTGGTTACGAAGACATCGAGCATCGCCTCAACGCCATCGGTGCCTGCATAAGGAGAGAAGAGTGATATTTATGTGTAGAGGCAATTATGTGTCCACCACACAAAGAGACTATTCTCCAAGAACGATTCTATGCCCCACGTACGAGAATGCCGTATAAATGATTATTGCGCCAGGTGAGAAGTTCCGCGTTAGTACCTTGTACTGCAACGAGAAAGATGATTTGTCAAAAGTAGTAAAGGTCTGTTTATCAACCATTTGGAGGCAAGAACCTTTATCCAAGAGGGGGAGGAAAAAGCAGCGATGTTGGCCGTCTTCGGTAACCCCCAAACGCACTTTTTCAAAAGGAAACAATACCTCACAAGTAAAATAAAATACCGCGAGGATGCAGATTATATATCTTTTATTCGATTTCGTTGTGAAGAATGTAATAATGTGCAGACAGCCTGTATAAGCAAGCAAGAGCCCAAAGTCATAGATATAGGAGAAGCATACGGAAGTAAACAATATAATTAGCTGTAAATAACAGATTCATTGAAGGCAAAAGATATACAATTACCGTAAACAAGCAAGCAGAAATGAAAGCTAAGTGGATGAATATAGTGGAACGTTTGCAGGGGAATATGGATCAGCGACATTATGCCCGACGGATTCCGGGGAATACAGAGTGGGGGACTGTGTGCGCGAAGCCGGAGTTGAGCAATAAAGTTAAGAAAGCAAAGGCTGAACATCCTACGGCAAAACGCTTTGCGGAACTGATGGCGGAGACAAAGGCAATCATGCATGATCCGGATAGAAAAGCAGAATGGCAGTCCCGATATGATGAGGCGACGCGTAAGGCGAGGAAATATAACAAGCCAATACAAGGAAGGCTGTACGATTATATCAAACATGAGTTGAGCGAGGAGAGAAAGAGGGAATCTGACAATTGACAATTCTGACTCTCATCGGGCAATGATTATAAGGCAGAGCCCAATTATGAAAGATGCTGATTAGGGTTATCTCCCGTAGAAGTCATGTTGACATCATAGTGAGCATCCGATGAGCACCCGATGAGCACCCGATGAGCATCCGATGGTGACTAATGGAGAACTAATGGGAGACTCATGGAAAATCAACAAGTCGGCAACGGAAGTGCAGAGTGCATAACGAAGATTAGAGAAAAGAGTAATAAAAATGAATACTATGCAGATACCATTTATTAAAATGCATGGGCTGGGGAATGATTATGTCTATATAGACTGTTTCCAAGCCGAGACATCGCTGATGCTGGGTAAAATAGAGTTGCCGACATTGGCTCGTAGCATGTCAGACCGTCATTTAGGAATCGGTTCGGACGGATTAGTGCTGATTGTTCCCTCGATGGAAGCTAACGCAAGAATGCGGATGTTTAATGCAGACGGAAGCGAAGCCCAGATGTGCGGCAATGCGATACGTTGCGTTGGTAAATATCTGTATGAAAGCGGTTTGTGCAGAAAACCTGAAATGACGATTGAAACACTCAGCGGTAATAAGAAATTGGCCTTGCAAGTGAAAGACGGCGTAGTAGAGCAAGTGACTGTGGAGATGGGGCAAGCGCAAGTGAGGCATGACGAATTGGGTTTAGACGCACATTCATTGGAGTTTATGCGCGTCAATATGGGCAATCCGCACGCAGTATTCTTTTGCGACCAAATGCCCGATACGGACGAGATAGCCATCATGGGTAAGCGCATAGAGAAACACCCGCATTTTGCAGAAGGCACGAACGTGGAGTTTGTGTGCGTAGAGAACAGACGCGAAATGGAAATGCGCGTGTGGGAGCGCGGAACAGGCGAGACAATGGCCTGTGGGACAGGTGCTTGCGCAAGTGCTGTGGCTGCAGTAGAGCAGGGTAAAACAGAGCGAGAAGTGACCATTCATCTATTGGGCGGCGATTTGTTTATCCGCATAGATGAGCAGAAAAATGTCTATCTGACAGGAACAGCCACGGAAGTATTTCGTGGAACGTATAATTGGGAGAAATAAGAATGAATATCAACACAGACTTGAAACAATTGAAGGGCAGTTATCTGTTTACCGAGATAGTAAATCGCACGAAAGCGTATCAAACTGCGCATCCCGAAGCCCGTATTCTACGTTTGGGTGTCGGCGATGTGACTCGTCCGTTGCCCCAACCGATAATAGATGCTATGCATCGTGCAGTAGATGAATTGGCAAGTGCGGAGACCTTTCGCGGTTATGGTCCGGAAGAAGGCTATGAATGGCTCAGACAAGCCGTTGTGGAAAACGAATATCGTCCGCGCGGAGTGGAGATAGACGCGAGCGAGGTATTTATCTCGGACGGCGCAGGAAGTGACCTGGGTAACCTAAGCGAATTGTTTACTCAGGCAAACAGAGTAGCCATATTGGATCCATCGTATCCGGCCTATGTAGATACCAGCAAAATGGCCGGAAGAGAGATTGTTTTTCTGCCCAGCAGAGCAGAGAATGGTTTTGTGCCTGAACTGCCGAAAGAGGATGCGGATATCATCTATCTGTGCTTTCCAAACAACCCGACGGGAGCGGTTTTGACGCGCGAACAGCTAAAAACGTGGGTAGAATATGCCCGTTCGCATAAAAGTATCATCATATTTGATGCTGCATACGAGTGTTTTGTGGAAGATGAGAATGTTCCTCATTCGATTTATGAAGTGCCAGGCGCAAAGGAAGTGGCGATAGAAGTAAGGAGTTACAGCAAGTCCGCAGGATTCACGTCCGTGCGATGCGGCTATACGATCGTGCCGAAGGCGACGGGATTGCAGGCGATGTGGATGCGTCGGCAATGTACGAAATATAACGGAACGTCGTATATAGCTCAGCGTGCCGCGATGGCGACATATACGGAAGAAGGCAAGGCAGCAGTAAGAGCGAATGTGGAGTATTATAAAGAGACGGCCCGTTTGCTATTGGACGGCTTGCGTGAGTTGGGATACGAAGTATATGGCGGCAAGAATGCCCCGTATATATGGTGTCGCGTGCCCCAAGGATATGATTCGTGGTCGTTTTTTGACCATCTGCTGAATGATTGTCAGGTGGTATGCACACCGGGAGCAGGTTTTGGTCCTGCCGGCGAGGGATATGTGCGTTTTTCCGCCTTTTCTCCCCGAGAAGCGTGTGTAGAGGCATTGGAAAGGATGCGTAAAGCAGGAAGATAGAAACGCGGAGAAACCCCGTTAAAACCCCGAACAAACCCCGATAAAAGATCGACGGACTTTTGATAAATTTACGAATTTTGACATGCGCGCTTGCGTATGTCATTTTTTTTTTGTAATTTTGCAGCCGATTTTGTGTAAAATCGTAATCACTCATTCGACAAATTGAAAATTAACACATATGAATCTTTCTGAATTAACTGACAAGATCTACGCAGAAGGCGTGGAAAAAGGTAATGCCGAGGCAAAGCAAATCATTGAGAATGCGAATGCTAAGGCCGCAGACATCATCGCACAAGCAGAGAAGAAGGCTGCAGCCATAGAGGCTGCCGCAGAGAGCAAAGCCGCAGATCTGGACAAGAAGACTCGTGCGGAACTGAAACTGTATGCAGAGCAGAGCGTGAATGCCGTTAAGACCGAAGTGACGAATCTGTTGGCAGACAAGATAGCCAGCGACAGCGTGAAAGCAGCAACAGCTGACGGTAAGTTTATGCAGGAGTTGATCGGCAAACTGGCAGAGCAGTTGGCAAAGCAAGGCGAGGTAGTCATAGAGGCGAAAGATGCAGAGTCGTTGAAGAAGTATTTTGCAGCCAATGCGAAGGGTCTGTTGGACAAAGGCGTGAGCATCAAGGAAGTGAAAGGTATCAAAACAGATTTCACTATTCAGCCAGCAAACGGCGGTTATAAATTGGCATTCGGCGAGGCAGAGTTTATTGCATACTTCAAGGAAATGCTTCGTCCGCAGTTGGTAGAACAGCTATTTTAGAAAAATCGTAATTCGTTATGACTTATGAATATTTATTAGCGGGCTTGCCGGAGTTGAAAGCCGGGTCAGATTCTCCCGTATCGTTGGAGAAACTGCTTGTGCTGCTGGATGAGCAACTGTCTGATAGGGACAAGGAGTTGCTGGCTTTGGTACAAGAACGCTGTGAGGATGACGAGCAGGCATTAGCGCTGTATGAGCGTGGTTTGCAGAGCCGCAATAAGTTCGTGCGCGATTGGTTTGCGTTCAATCGTGACATGAACAATGTGCTTGTAGCCGCCATCTGCCGCAAGCACGGATTCGACGTGAAGAAGAAAGTGCTGGGCGAGAGTGAGGTAGCGGAGACGCTTCGTACTCACGCGACTCAGAAAGACTTCGGTCTGAATGAAGTGGCCGGCGATTTCTCGGGCATATTGGCTCTGTCGCAGATAGAGGACCTGATGGCTCGTGAGAAAGCGATGGATGCGCTTCGTTTTGAGTGGCTGCAAGAACGTACGCAGTTTGATTTCTTCTCTACCGAACAAGTGCTGGCATACTACCTGCAAGCAGAGATGCTGCATCGCTGGAGTCTGCTGACGATAGAAGAAGGCGAGAAAGTCTTCCGCCAAATGGTAGCCGATATGAAGAAAGGCGTAAATTTGGAGGCGTAATTAAGTGTATTCAACAAGTGCCGATTATGAGATTTCAAAGATTGATACTAACACTAATCTGTGGTGCATTTTTGTGCACAAGTTGTAATGACAATTCTCCTAGCGAGGAAACCGGTAACAAACTGATTAAGGGGGTATGGCGTGTGGAGAGCGGAACTCGTACGAGTAATACGGGAACCAATCCAGAAACAGAGCAAATAGATGTGACGTCACTCTTGTCGTTTCCATTGGTAAGAGAGTGGTATTTCGGAGAGTTTCTTGGTCGTGAAATGGTAGAATTTAATCCATATTCACTAACGAATGATTTTCGTTGGCGCGACTACGAATTATCCGTAACAGATAATGGCTATCAATTGATTATTTTGGGGATACATGACACGGAAGAAAATAATCAAGATAACCCATCGCTGCAGAATGTTGCAGTTTCCATTCGTGTTATGGAGCTGAAAAGCAACAGAATGGAGTGGGAGCTTAAAGTCGGCGCAGAAAAAGAATATACATATCGTCTTCAATTGAAGAAGATTGCGCGAAAAATATAATAAATAGGACAACAGATAAAATACATATTATGACAACAGGAAAAGTAAAAGGTATCATCGCTAACCTGGTGACGGTAGCAGTAGATGGACCTGTGGCCCAGAACGAGATATGCTACATCTCGGTGGGTGAGACCAAACTGATGGCCGAGGTCATCAAAGTAATAGGCGACAACGTCTATGCTCAGGTGTTTGAGTCCACACGTGGCCTGAAAGTGGGAAATGCAGTTGAGTTCACCGGTCACATGTTGGAGGTGACACTCGGTCCGGGTCTGCTGAGTCGTAACTACGATGGTTTGCAGAACGACTTGGACAAACTGACAGGTGTGTTCCTCAAGCGTGGTGAGTACAATTTCCCGCTTGACCAAGAGAAGAAGTGGGAATTCAAACCTATCGCAAAAGTAGGCGACAAGGTGGAAGCAGCCTCATGGCTGGGTGAAGTGGACGAGAACCACCAACCGCACAAGATCATGGTACCGTTTGTGTTTGAAGGCAGCTATACTGTAAAAACGATTAAGGCTGCAGGTCAATACACTATTAATGAGGTGATTGCCGTGCTGACAGATGCCGAGGGCAAGGATCATGAAGTGACGATGGTTCAGAAATGGCCGGTTAAGAAAGCCATTCTGGCTTACCGCGAGAAACCACGTCCATTCAAACTGTTGGAAACCGGTGTACGTACCATCGATACAGCTAACCCGTTGTGCGAAGGAGGTACAGGATTTATTCCGGGCCCGTTCGGTACCGGTAAGACTGTGCTTCAGCACGCTATTTCCAAGCAGGCAGAGGCTGATATTGTGATTATTGCAGCCTGCGGTGAGCGTGCCAACGAGGTTGTGGAGACCTTTACCGAGTTCCCAGAACTGGATGACCCGCACACGGGCCGCAAACTGATGGAGCGTACCATCATTATTGCCAATACATCGAACATGCCTGTTGCCAGCCGTGAGGCTTCTGTTTACACCTCTATGACCATAGCAGAGTACTATCGTTCGATGGGTCTGCGTGTGTTGCTGATGGCCGACTCGACGAGCCGTTGGGCACAGGCATTGCGTGAGATGTCCAACCGTCTGGAGGAGTTGCCGGGTCAGGATGCGTTCCCGATGGACCTTTCTGCGATCATCGGCGCCTTCTACGCACGCGCAGGATACGTATATTTGAATAACGGCGCAACCGGTTCGGTAACATTCTTAGGAACCGTATCACCTGCCGGTGGTAACCTGAAAGAGCCTGTGACAGAAGGAACGAAGAAAGTAGCACGTTGCTTCTATGCATTGGAGCAGGCTCGTGCAGACCGCAAGCGTTATCCGGCAGTTAACCCGATTGATTCGTATTCAAAGTACGTAGAATATCCTGAGTTTGAGGAATATATCTCCGGTTTGATCGATAAAGAATGGCTTCCGATGGTCAACGATATGAAGACCTATCTGCAGCGCGGAAAAGAGATTCAAGAGCAGATTAACATTCTTGGTGATGATGGTGTGCCTGTAGATTATCACGAGGAGTTTTGGAAAGCAGAGGTAATTGACTTTGTCATTCTGCAACAGGATGCGTTCGATAAGATAGATGCCGTATGTCCGTTGGAGCGTCAGCAATACATGTTGCGCCTGGTAATGGATATATGTAAGCACGATTATGATTTCGACAATTTCCTCGATGTAATCGACTATTTCAAGCGTATCATCAACCTCTGCAAGCAGATGAACTACTGCGAGTTCCACTCGGCAGAATTTGAGGATTATCGCAAGAAATTGGATGAATTGTTGTCCGAGAAACAACTCTAAAGCAACGAAGAGAGTTCGTGTATTGAATAAAATATGAGTAATTGTATGAAAACAAGAGTGCTAAGAGGTATCAATGTGGTAATCGCAGCGATATTGAGTTTCCTTGGGTTCGGTTGCAGCAAGTCCATAAACCATATGTATGGCGAAAATCCGGCAGAAGTGATGTACGGAGTACCGATACCGGTAGCCGAGTATGAAATATCCGGCAAGATAACGGACGAAACGAGCAATAAGCCCATAAAGAATATCCGTGTCACGGTGAAGACAGCAGTCGGAAATTTTGAGGGAGTCAGCACAAAGTACAATGGTTCATATGATATGTTAGGAGCCGGTCGATCCTGCGAAAGAGTAAATATAGTAGCAGAAGATCCTTCAGGAGTATATGCGCCTGATTCCGCCCAAGTGGAGCTTGTCTTTGAGCAAGAGAAGGGTTTGGATCCAATGTATAGCGGTAAAGCAACAGTACATCAGGACTTTCAGTTAAAGAAGAAATAATAAAAAATAGATATTATGGCTACAAAAGCTTTTCAAAAAATCTACACACAAATCACCGCCATTACAAAGGCGACTTGCTCATTGAAGGCCGAAGGCGTGGGAAATGATGAACTCGCGACGGTAAACGGCAAGTTGGCCCAGGTAGTAAAGATCATAGGCGACAATGTGACCCTGCAGGTGTTCCAAGGAACAGAAGGAATTCCGACGAATGCGGAAGTAGTGTTCCTCGGCAAATCACCATCGCTGAAAGTGAGTGACCAATTGGCAGGCCGTTTCTTCAACGCCTATGGTGATCCGATAGACGGCGGTCCTCAGATAGAGGGCAAGGAAGTGGAAATCGGTGGTCCATCAGTGAACCCAGTACGTCGTAAACAGCCGTCAGAGCTGATTGCAACGGGTATAGCAGGTATCGACCTGAATAACACGTTGGTATCCGGTCAGAAGATTCCTTTCTTTGCAGATCCGGATCAACCGTACAACCAAGTGATGGCTAACGTGGCTCTGCGCGCAGAGGCAGACAAAATTATCCTGGGAGGTATGGGTCTAACCAACGATGACTACTTATATTTTAAGAACGTATTCTCCAATGCGGGTGTGCTGGATCACATCGTATCGTTTGTCAATACGACAGAAAACCCGCCTGTAGAGCGTCTTTTGATACCGGATATGGCTTTGACCGCCGCAGAGTATTTTGCTGTGGAGAAACACGAGAAAGTGCTTGTGTTGCTGACCGATATGACCTTGTATGCAGATGCTCTGGCAATCGTAAGCAACCGTATGGATCAGATTCCTTCTAAGGATTCCATGCCGGGTTCTCTCTATTCAGATTTGGCTAAGATCTACGAGAAGGCTGTACAGTTCCCGGAGACGATAGGTGGCGGATCAATCACAATTATCGCAGTGACTACGTTGTCAGGTGGCGATATTACCCACGCTATTCCGGATAATACCGGTTACATCACGGAGGGTCAGTTGTACCTGCGCCGTGATAGCGAAATCGGTAAAGTAATCGTCGATCCGTTCCGTTCGTTGTCGCGTCTGAAACAATTGGTTGCGGGTAAGAAAACTCGCGAAGATCACCCGCAGGTGATGAATGCAGCCGTTCGCCTATACGCAGACGCAGCAAATGCTAAGACAAAGAAAGAAAACGGATTCGATTTGACCAATTACGATGAGCGTTGCTTGGAGTTTGCACGTGACTATTCACGCGAGATTTTGGCCATCGACGTGAACATCAATACAACTGAAATGCTCGATGTTGCATGGCAGTTGTTCGGCAAGTACTTTAAACCGGAAGAGGTTAATATAAAGGCTGCACTCGTAGAAAAATATTGGCCAAAAGCATAAACTATGGCAATTACATATCAATTCAATAAAACATCGCTACAAGGGCTGGAAAAAGACCTGAAGATGCGTCAGCGTACGTTGCCCACACTACAGAGCAAGGAGACAGCCTTGCGTCTGGAGGTGAAGCGTGCCAAGAAAGAGCTCGATGACCTGGATAAGGAAGTTGAGCAGCGCATAAAGGACTACGACCAGATGTTGGCGTTATGGGGAGAGTTTGACACTTCGCTCATTCATGTGGACGATGTGCGTATGTCTATCAAGAAGATAGCAGGTGTGCGCGTGCCGGTATTGGATGAAGTAGTCTATTCTACGAAGGAGTTCTCGCTATTCTCATCGCCCAAATGGTTCGCAGATGGTTTTGAGCAGCTCAAAGCAATAGCAGATGTTGGTATCCGCCAGGAGTTTGTACGTCGCAAAGTGGAGTTGCTGGAGTACGCTCGTAAGAAAACGACGCAGAAAGTGAACCTATTTGAGAAAGTGCAAATACCAGGTTATCAGGATGCTATACGCAAAATAAAGCGATTTATGGAGGATGAAGAGAACCTAAGTAAGTCCAGCCAGAAAATCGTGAAGAGTAAAAAAGAAAGTGTGACGGTTGTCCCCGATGAAACGGGGAAAACCCAAGACGGAAAGGGGGCGAAGCTATGATAACACAAATGAAGAAATACACGTTCCTCGTGTTCCATCGTGACTATGAGGCTTTCTTGACCCAACTGCGTGAATTAGGCGTAGTAGATATAACTCAGAAGGCCGCCGGATTACTGGAAGACAATGAGGAACTACAAGCAGCATTGCAGCATGAAGATGAACTGCGTCATCTATTGGCACAAGGTGCGCCAGACCAGTTGATACAAGAGCGAGATGCGGTAGCGCAACGTATAGCAGACACCAAGCAGACCATGCAGCAAGTGGCAGTGTGGGGTGCCTTTGATGCCCAGCGTATACAGCAACTAAAAGATGCCGGCTATTCTCTATGTTTCTACTCGTGCGGTGATAGTGCATATCAAGAAGAGTGGGGTATAAAAGTGGCTCAAGAAGGCGGTCGTACCTATTTTGTGCAAGTGACAGGTGCCGGTGAAGAAGCCCAAGACCTGACCGAAACGGCGGCAACGCCCGTTGAAATCGGCGAAAAGGATGCAACGCACTTAGCTACGGAGATAGAGCATTTGAACGGCTTGTTAGTGGCCGCAAACGCACGTATTGAAGCATGGCAGAAAGCCAATATAGACGAAGTGCGCAAGCAACTGACCGAGGCACGCCAACATATAGACTGGACGCGTGTTAACCTATCAACCGATCGCTTGGCGGATGGGGCATTGTGTTTGGTAGAAGGATTCTGTCCTATAGATAAGGAACAGGAATTGAACAACATGCTCGCGCAAGCGCAAGTATATTACGAAGAAACGGATCCTGCGCAGGAAGACAATACACCAATCAAATTGCATAATAATTGGTTTGTGAAATTGTTTGAACCGCTGACAGGCATGTACGGATGGCCAAACTATAATGAATTTGACCCGACGCCTATACTCGGCCCGTTCTTCCTGTTGTTCTTTGCGTTGTGTATTGGAGATGCAGGCTATGGTCTGATGTTGACGCTGATAGGTTACCTCATTCTAAAAGGCAAAATGAAGATAGAAATGTTCGATGGAATGGGAGGAATCATTATGGCTTTGGGTGTCGGTTCGGCGATAGTAGGTTACCTGATGGGTGGCTTCTTCGGTCTTGATATCTATCGCGCAACTTGGTTCCCGGAGTGGGCAAAGGTACCGATGTTCAATAATCTCGGCGTGAACGGAAAAATCGGGGAATATGACGTAATGATGGTTTTGGCTATCGTTATCGGTGTTGTTCACTTGTGTTTGGCTATGACTATCAAAGCCATATCGTACACCAAGCGCGACGGTTTCCGCAAAACAGCATCGACATGGGGATGGTTGTTGCTCATCGTGGGCGGTATCATCACTGCTATCCTGGCGGCAACCAGCATTCTGAACGCAGAAATGACCAAGTATGTGCTAATCGGTATAGGAGGAATAGCATTCCTGGGAATCTTCACATTCAACACGCCTGGACGTAATCCGCTGATCAATATTGGAGCCGGACTATGGGATACATATGGTATGACCACAGGTTTGTTGGGCGATGTGCTTAGTTATATCCGTCTATATGCGCTCGGTTTGGCCGGTGGTATGTTAGGAGCTGCCTTCAACCAATTGGGAACGCAAGTATTGGGTGAGAATCCGAATGTAGGCACATGGATTGGTTTTATCTTGATTGTGACGTTCGGACACGTACTGAACCTGCTGATGGCTTGTCTCGGTGCATTTGTACACCCATTGCGTTTGTCATTTGTAGAGTACTTTAAAAACGCGGGGTACGAAGGAACCGGAAAGATTTATCAACCATTTAAGAAATAAATCCGGTATTTCGAAAATAAGAAGTACAAAATAAAGAAATAATAATAAATCAAAATTAATACACTTATGGAACAAATTTTAGGTTATCTTGGACTGGGACTCATGTTGGGTCTGTCCGGCGTAGGTTCGGCTTTCGGCACTACAATTGCAGCTAATGCAGCGGAAGGCGGATTGAAGAAGAACAAAGAGAAATCGTCAGCTTACATGATTCTGTCAGCACTTCCTGCAACTCAGGGTTTGTATGGTTTCGTTGCTTTCCTGATGATGAAAGGTCTGATGGAGACCAATCCGATTTTGTTGTTCGGTCTCGGTCTGGGTATGGGTATTGTATTTTTGTTGTCAGCTATTCGTCAGGGTCAGACTGCAGCTAATGGTATCGCTAATATTGCTGCCGGCCACGATGTAATGACCAACACTATGATTTACTGTGCGTTACCGGAGTTCTATGCTATTTTGGCTTTGGTAGCCGGACTGATGGCATAAGATATGAGTAAGGCATTTGTTTTTCCGGGACAAGGAAGCCAGTTCCCGGGGATGTGCAAAGATCTGTACGATGCACATGCAGAGGCTCGCGAGATGTGCCAAGCAGCAGATAAGCTGCTTGGTTTCTCGCTGACCGATGTGATGTTTGAAGGCACATCCGATGATTTGAAACAGACCAAGGTAACTCAACCGGCAGTTTTCTTGCACTCTGTAGTTAGTCAACGACTGATGACTATAGAAAAACCAGATATGGTAGCCGGGCATAGTCTCGGAGAATTCAGCGCACTAGTAGCTTGCGGAGCATTACGCTTTGAAGATGCATTGTTGTTAGTGTCTGCGCGTGCGCAGGCGATGCAAGCAGCATGTGAGCAAAATCCGGGAACAATGGCAGCTATATTAGGATTGGCGGATGAAATCATAATAGACACATGCAAAGCAGAAAAGAGTGGAGTAGTAGTGGCCGCTAATTTCAATTGTCCCGGACAAGTAGTTATTTCAGGAGAAGTGGAGGCAGTAGATGCTGCATGTGCCCGTTTTACGGAAGCAGGTGCGCGTCGCGCATTGCGTCTGCCGGTTGGCGGTGCATTCCATTCGCCGCTGATGCAGCCGGCTGCAGAAGCACTGAAAGAAGCTATTCTGAAGACAGACTTCCACAAACCGTTCTGCCCAATCTATCAGAATGTATCGGCTAAGGCAGAGACAGAGCCGGAAACTATTCGTGAAAACCTATTAAAGCAACTCACTGCCCCGGTTCGCTGGACACAATCGGTACAACAGATGATAGCAGACGGCGCTACTGAGTTCTACGAGTTCGGTCCGGGCGATGTTCTCAAGGGCCTAATTCGTAAAATCAACGCTGAAGTAACGGTTGGTTAAACTAACAAATAAATCTGCATCATTTGTTCAGATTTATTTGTTAAAAACGCAGATATAATGACATTAGAAGAAGCAATAATAGCTCGCCATTCTGTGCGAGATTATCAAAATAGACCTGTAGAGGCAGAAAAATTGTCTGCAATCCAAAAACTGATAGACACAATCAATCAGGAAACCGGGCTGAATATTCAAATGGTAATCAATAATCCGGTAGCTTTTGCCTCAGGAATAGTGACCTACGGCAAGTTTCATGGAGTGAATAATTACCTGGCAATGGTTGGTCCCAAAGGTCGTAAGAGTGATGAATCTATCGGATATTACGGAGAGCAGATAGTATTGATGATGCAGACACTCGGGCTCAACAGTTGTTGGGTAGGGCAGACATTCAAAAACGATAAATCAGCCTATCAACGCACAGATAAAGAGGAGTTAAAGTGCGTTATTGCATTTGGCTACGGCGCAACGCAAGGTATTCAACACCCACAAAAAAAGACCATTACGGATGTGGCTATCAACAAAACCAACAAGCCATTTCCGGAATGGTTTGAACGAGGCATCAATGCTGCTTTGTTGGCACCGACAGCTGTCAATCAGCATAAATATGAGTTTGTGCTGCATGAAGAAAATAGAGTAGAAGCAAAAACTAAGTTTTCCTGGATAGGTTACACGCATATTGATCTGGGTATAGTCAAATGTCACTTTGAACTTGCTGCCGGCAAGGAAAATTTCAAGTGGTAAGAAATTGTGGAGACTCCTCGTCTTCCGATTTGCTATTCGAAACACATTTTAATTTGCTAATGATTTGTATATATCAAATATTTGTACTACCTTTGCACCCTGAATAAAATTTATTCGTTTAACTATCATAAAATTTATCTACTATGAAACTGACAAAATCTATTGTGGCTTTGTGCTACGTCATTATGTGTGCGTTGTCGTTCGCATCGTGTGAAAAAGAGACAGTTAACGCTGTTTACGGCATGGGCATCTCTCAGTTCAAAAGTGAGGGATCCGGTTCTCTGTCTGATCTCAGTAATGTAGAGTCGTACCTGAACAGCAAAGGTTGTCCGACAGAGGGCCAAGAGCGTATATGGTATTGTACAGGCGAAAGTTATGAGAAGTGTGACAAGCAGGCCGCTGCTCATTTCCAAAACTTAGTGAAGAACTTGTCGCGCGAGGAAGTATCATCTATTGTTAGCAAAGATTGCTCTTTTACATATAGTATTAGTCGTTTAGCAGATTCTTCAAACCCGGAAAGCGAAACCATTTATCCGGCTAAGTGGCAATATCCTGCAGAATAAATGGAACTTTTTAGATAGTTTTGCCATAACTATATGTTTTTTTGTATTTTTTGATTAAAAAATTTGCATATTCAAAATCTTTGCTATATCTTTGCAGCGTTGTTTCACCATATAGGGTAAGTGAGTAACATTGTCAGTGATAACGATTTTGACAATACAACATTAAAGCCGTTTTCTATAGAACGGCTTTTTTTGTATGTCAAATGCCGTCAATATCCACTGCTGCGGTCTGCCATATCTATAGTCTTGGAAGTCACGCGTTCCGGCAATAGTGTAGCGTTGGATAATTTACAAAGTAAATAAAAAATTGTACATGATTTGTATATATCAATTTTTTATTGTATCTTTGCAGACAATTTCTAAAACAAATACGACTCCTAATCGTGATTATGTAAAACAGTATATTTGAGAGGTGTTAAGATTTTTGCGTGGTACTAACGGTTAGAAGTAAGAAGAATTATGAAAAAGTGAGAATTAAGAATTAAAAAAAGAAGTAAGGGATTAAGTGTAAGAAAGGCATACAAATAAGGAATTATGAGTAAGAAAGATATAAAGGAAATAGAAGAAGGATGGTACAATGTGCTACCGGTAAAGAACACTGTGCTCTTTCCCGGTATAATGATGCCTATTGCTGTGTCACGTGCAAATAGTCTTAAATTGGTAAAGGCAGCGCATAAGAATAAGGAGCTGTTGGTTGTGATGACTCAGATAGATGATTCTGTGGTAGAACCAACAGGAGAAGGCGATTTGTACTCGATGGGAACAATAGCACGCGTGCTACAGATAGTGCCTGTGCCGGAAATGGGAGAAGACGCGGTATTTGCGATATTTGAAGGTATACACCGTGTGCAATTGGTAGAAGTGCAGAAGGAATCGGGAAGTCGCCTGTCAGGCAGTATTAAGGTTTGTGACGAAGAAATGCCATTAACCGGTGACAAGCAGTTTGCTGCCTTGGCAGATTCGATACGTGATGTAGCGCTGAAACTACTTGGAAACAAAGAGAATCCGGCTGTAGATGCACAAATGACGATAAGAAGCGTCAATAGTACCCCATCGTTGGTCAACTATGTGTGCGCCATATATCATTTCAGCACGGAATACAAGCAAGAGTTGCTGAATATCAATTCCTTGATGGAGCGCGCGTCCAATGTGTTGACCGCTCTTGAGAAAGAGAATGAGATCCAAAACATAAAGGAAGATATTCGCCGCCGTACGGCCGAGAAGATGGACAAACAGCAACGAGACTATTTTTTGCAACAAGAAATAGAGACCATCAAAAAGGATTTGGGCGACACCGATACGGGGGCTCAGACTCTGAAAAACCTGCGAGAACGCGCGGCTACCAAACAATGGTCACAGTCGGTGGCAGAAGTATTCAAGAAGGAAGTGCAACGGTTGGAGCATATGCCGACACACTCACCAGATTACTCCACCCAACTCGACTATTTGGAGTTGATGTTGGAGTTGCCATGGGGCATTTATTCTGAGGATAACTATGACATGAAACACGCTCAAGAGGTACTTGATCGTGACCACTATGGGTTGGACAAAGTGAAAGAAAGAATTGTCGAATACCTCGCCGTACAACGTCAACTATCACTTCGCAGCAAAAAAGAGAAGGAAAACAATCCAATAAAGTCCCCTATCCTATGTCTATACGGCCCTCCGGGGGTGGGCAAAACAAGTTTAGGAAAGAGCGTTGCAGAGGCACTTGGCCGCAAATATGCACGTATTTCGTTAGGTGGATTGCACGACGAAGCAGAGATACGTGGACACCGCAGAACATACATCGGTGCGCTGCCCGGACGTATCATAGACAACCTGAAGAAAAGCGGCACATCTAATCCGGTATTTGTGCTGGATGAAGTGGATAAGATAGGAGCAGACTACAAGGGCGATCCGACATCGGCATTGCTGGAAGTACTTGATCCAGAACAGAATAGTTCGTTCCATGATAATTACTTGGATGTGGACTATGATTTGAGTCACGTTCTATTTATAGCAACAGCAAACAGTCTGGATACTATACCTCGTCCGCTGTTGGACAGAATGGAATTGATAGAAATGACCGGTTATCTGCAAGAAGAAAAAGCAGAGATAGCCAAACGCCATCTGCTTCCTAAAGAGTTATCTGCACATGGTCTAAAAGCATCGCAACTGAAGCTAAAGAAAGAGATTCTAAATCATATTATAGATGACTATACTCGTGAATCAGGAGTGCGTAGTCTGGAGCGACAAATAGCAACTATATGCCGTAAAGTGGATACGCGTTTGGCTTTGGGCGAAGAGTACAATATATCGGTGACACTGGAGGATTTGCGTAGTTATCTCGGCCAGCCACGCTATAACCGTGATGCCTGGGAAACGAACAAATATGTGGGTGTAGTAACGGGTTTGGCATGGACACAAGTGGGTGGTGAGATTTTGTTTATCGAGACGAGTCTATCGTCAGCAAAGGCTCCCAGTCTGACTCTGACAGGTAACTTAGGCGATGTGATGAAGGAGTCGGCCACTTTAGCATTGGGATATGTGAAGGCTCATGCCAAGCAATTAGGAATCAAACCGGAGATATTTGAGAAGACAGCAGTACATATCCATGTGCCGGAGGGAGCAATACCCAAGGATGGCCCGTCGGCCGGAATCACCATGACGACGGCGCTGGTTAGTGCGTTTACCAAACGCCTGGTGAAGCCACGTATAGCCATGACAGGCGAGATGACTCTGCGCGGGAAAGTACTGCCTATAGGCGGAGTGAAAGAAAAACTGCTCGCAGCCAAGCGTGCAGGCATAACAGACATCATCCTGTGTGAAGATAATAGAAAAGACGTGATGGAGATAGCTGATATTTATCTCAAGGGCTTAAATTTGCACTATGTGCACGACATAAGCGAAGTATTAGAACAAGCGTTGCAATAAACACTTGTTCTAATAAAAGGCTGAAGGATTAAAAGAATGACGATTTAAGCCTTGGAGAATTCTTCGTACGTACCATCTGTATAATAGATGACGATATTACGAATCTGTTTTTGTGGAGCTGCAATGACTTGCGGCTCCTCTTGTTTGTAAGATGGTTGGCGGTCAATTATCCGCGTAGTTTCTTCTTTGGGATCCGGCGGAAGAACATCAAAGAGTCCTGCTTCTTGTCCTGGTACAGTGCGCCACATCTCTCCTTTGCCAACAATAAGCCATTCGGGATTGAGTGTTGGATAGCGCTGCATGATACGCTTCATAACGTCCAGACTGGGATTGTTGCGCCCGCTCATCATATTACTGATAGTTCCAGGCTGCACGTGAATCTGTTCTGCAAACTGCCTTGCAGAAAGTTTTAGTGTAGCAATTAAGCGCTCTATGCGTTCTCTTTCATTCATAATAACACGTTATTTTGATTAACGATTACAGGTTATTAATAAAAAACGCTGCAAAGATACAAAATAAATGTGAAATACACAAATGTTTGCACATTTTTATTTTACAAATGCGTTTGCATATGTGAACACTTAGTAGAAATATATGTGTACACAATTGTGAATGTGTATGAATTTATACAAATGTGAGAGTTAAAGATGATGAGATAGCCAAAAGCACGGCTTAAATGCGCTATAATACCGTCATAATACCTATGTTGCGCTCCAAATAATACTTGTAATACCCTCATTTTGAGCAAATATGCTTATATGTATAACTATTTATTCACATATGTTAACAGTCCTGATGTTATTTTTAATAAATGCTTTAAGTGTTAGTTTATATAAGTCGCATATATGCTGATATTAAGGAAAATAGACATTAAAATAATAAAAATATGCATGTGCGTGGAACATTTATCTATATGTACATGCTGGGTATTAGGAAAGTAGAGTACTACTCCACTCTTTTCTGTGAATATTTGCTTATAGATCCTTTATTTTTATAGACGCGATGTCATTTGTGAATATCACAATTGTGAATATAGTTATAAATCAGTATGTTCACATTTATTGTTCATAAAATTCACATTTTTTTCTTGCATTGTTCACAAAAATATTGTACCTTTGCAGTACTTTTTTAATTAGTATTTCGAATAAACACCTTCCTAAACCTTAACTATTGTTTTATGATAGATAAGATTTCCATATTACTTACGCACGTTAAAGAAAAAGTCTTGAGCCTATTGGCGGAGGACGATCCACGTCCCCATTTTGATTATTGTACAGGCTCGCATTGCGGTTTGTATTTTAGATTGCACAAACATTAGTATTAAGAGGTGGATAATTTGGCAGATTGTTTTTTATTCTACTTCCCAATTAATGTTTAGAGTAACCAGAATCTGGTTGCTCTATTCTTTTTTGTCTGTAGTTTAATAAAGTTGTTGCAGAAAAGATTGGAGAACAAAAAACCGGTAGTATTACAACTCTAACGAATATAATAAGCTCTCAAATATTTTGTAATACCTGTGCTTGATACTTTATATTTGTCCAAAATTATCAAAAATGATTCAAAAATTGATGGTAAGGTCAATATTACCAATATTTGACGATATTTTATATATCCCAAATGGTCCAAAAGGATCAAATCGTCGTAGTGGCGCGAGAGTGGCTGATTAACCGCTGTAAAGTCTAGGATTGACAGCCAATTGACCGCTAATTGACTACTGATTAACCGCTAACTCTCTCGACACTACTCGTTTCGTTTATCTCACGAGATTGCCTCGAGAACGGTTCGAGTATTGTCTATGATTGCCTCAAAAACCATCTCGATTGTGTCTTGATCACTATTTGTCCTTCGGCCTAATATACCATTTGTTTTGGACTACCTCAAATGCGCTACAGTCATATGGCTTTATATTGCTCAAATAATATCCATCAAACCTTTCAAGGCGGATAGAATCAGACTTAACAGAAACATACCTTATCTCATGCGAGTATATACTTTGTACAACAGATAGCAATTCCTGAAAACGAATAGGCAAGTTCGGGTCGTCTTTCGCGTTACTCGAAATAATTGTCCGATTATATCCGGTTCCTCTAATTACTTTGCTATCGTAAGTAACGATATATATTGATGTATCCCTATATGTACAAATATAATACGCATGATCAGAGTGCGATTCTATCTGGAGGATATATTGATCGTCAAATAGTTTCTTGTATGTTTCTGCAAGACCAATCATCTCTATATTAGAATACTCTTTGTTACTTCGCATACAAGAAATTCCAAGTAATGCCACAAATAAAAGTAGCACATACTTCATTACTTTTGTCCTTTTTGCCATTTGTATCCTAATTTAATTGAAAATTGATCGTCTTTTGAGTCTATTTGTGTAGCATGAAATATTTGCTCCATTATACATTCCAGTGCATACATAATCCATTTTTCCATCACCATTAATACTACTCAGGTCGCTTTGGTAGTAAATAAACGAATACTTATTTTCTTGATTTTGAGTATCGTACACCCCTGATTCTTCTAGTATTCGTGCAATTTGTTCATCACTCACAAAAAGTATATGATTAATCTTTTCTTTCTCAATGGCTTCAGGGTCATTGATAGGATCTGCGAACTCGAATGTGGAAAGATGTTGACCATTATCGTCAACAATCACGCCATAATTTGGGCCGTCCCCTTCTATTTTGCGTTCATACCGTCCTGTTGTTGCATTAAATGCATAACCTGCTAATCCCATGTAGTCAATACAGTTCACAAAGTTGTTTCCGGCATAGGCGTAAGGAGAGATGTGGTAGTACTTCTCGCAGAGCGGATCCATCGATGTGAAGCGGTCGATAGTCGCTTAATAGCCGCGGAAACCGTAGTCGTAGACATTGTGGTAGAATGTGGTCATTGGTGATTGCTGATTTACTTAAGTATATAAACGATATTCTTTAGAGACAAGAATAAGGAATATAATTATCTTGATAATATCCTCGTAATGGATGAAGGATGACGGGATTTTTTATAATTGTAATGTCGTTTGCTTTTTCTTAAACAATGTTGGAAAGTTTTCGTTATGGTATGATAGTGATTTCGACGCGGCGATTGGCCTGACGTCCAGATTCGGTGTCGTTGGGAGCAACAGGCTTGGTATCTCCATAGCCATCCGCGGAGATAGTCTGCGGATCACAACCATAGGATATGAGTTGTTGGCGCACGGCTTCTGCTCTCTCTTGTGATAATTGTTTGTTGGAATCAGCATTTCCCACATTATCAGTATGACCTGATAAGCGCACTTTGTAGCCATATGTCTGCACGAAATCCGCAATACGTTTTAGTTCCGGGAGCGAAGACGGCAGTATGATAGCTTTGGCAGTTTCGAAAAGCAGATTGTCGATAGCAACAGCTGTATTAGTTTGTAGAACAGTAATATTCTGAGGACGTTTGTCTTCCGGCAATGCGATTGAATAAATATCATGTTTTTTGCCATCCTTCTGAGCATAATAGGCAGTCTTGCCATCTGTGGATATCTTGTACCAGCAGTCGCGTCCTTTGGTATTGATAGCAGGTCCCATATTCTCCGGTTCGGACCAACAGTTCCAACAGGTGTCACTGAGGCGACGCGTTACCCACACATCCAAGTCTCCGAGGGTTCCATCTCGGTCGGAAGAGAAATAGAGTGTGTGCATATCCGGGTGCAAGAACGGAGAGCGCTCCATGCCTGAAGTGTTGATGGCAGGTCCAATAGAGTAAGGCTCTTTCCATCGTCCTTGCTCGTCGCGTTCACTAACAAAGATGTTCAAAGAAGGTTTTTCTTCTCCTTCTGCAGGATAGTTAGCTGCAAAAAGCAATGCCTTGCCGTCCGCGGTAATCATTGCATCGGCTTGCCAGTTGCCTAATTGCAAGTATCGCGGCAGTGGTCTGGGTTCTGCCCAACCATATGGGGTCTTGACGCTGAAGCACATGCGTCCTTCAACAAAGAGTAGCATTGTTCTGCCGTCTCCGCTCAGCGAAGTGGGTGCTTCGTTGCGGTAAGGAGAACTCAGATCGGGCAATCGTCTGGCGCTACTCCATTCTCCTGTGCGTACATCGCGGCGAGAGACATAGATGTCTTCGCTCTGTGAACCATCCTCGCGATTGAGTCCAACGAAAAAGAGTGTTTGGTCATCAATAGTCAGAACAGGTCCGTACTCTTCTCCGATAGTTGTATTGATGGCTGGCGGGAGGAGCTGTGGAGTGATAGTGGTGTCCGGAGTAGTGAACGAGCAAAAGATGAGTACCAATAACTGTCCTGCCATGACGCGCAGGAATGTGGTGAACGGATAGACTGTAGCGTAACAAACAGCAGATTGATTGTTCTCGCTTGAGAGCGATTGAGCATAAGGCAATGCCATAGCCGAAGTCATGGAGCCAATAAGCAGACCAACGACTTTGAAATAGTTGACATTCAGCCATTTGTATGCGATGCTGCCGACAACTAAGAGCGGAATAATAGTGATGATGAATCCGTATCCGATCCATAAGTAGCCACCATTGAGCAATGTGGGAACGAACTGTTCTCCCACACTTAGTCCAAGAGCTGCCAAGAAAAGTGTGAGGCCGACTTGCCGTAGCATCATATTGGCAGAAGTGGTGGAGAATGTGACCAGATTGTAGTACGGACCATAGTGACCAATGAGAATAGCCACAATGAGTGAACCGCCCACTAATCCCAACTTGAAAGTCTGTCCTAACCCGGGAAGAGGAATAGGCAGTAGTCCGACGCATATACCCAATACAATGCCAAAAAAGACAGGAAGCAGATGTGGAACGTCCAAACGTTTCAGCTCATTACCGAAAGTGTCAGCTACGCGCTGAACATCAGTCTTGTCTCCAACGACCATCAGTCGATCGCCCAACTGCAGAATCATGTCCGGTGAGGCTAACAAATCGATACCTGCCCGGCTGACGCGTGTAATGGTTGCATGATATTGTTGTCGCAAATTGAACGAACGTATTCGTTTACCGTTACATTCCGGTTTAGTAACTGCAATACGTCTGGAAATGAGGTGATCAGATTTCTCTTTTTGTACTTTGAGATTGTAATCCTTCATTTGTCCTAACAGTCGCAACGCATCGGTATGGTTTCTATCGGTGAGAATGCGTAGTGTATCTCCGTTGCGGAAAGTCGTCTGTTCGCTAACCAATTCGTCTGAGCCATCGGGACGAATGACACGGCTAACCACCATCTCTTTGACCGGGCATATATGCTTCAACTCGTTGAGAGTCAATACATCCAGTTGCGGATTATTGAGTTTGATATCCACGCAAATCGGTTCTTCGTCCTTGGCAGAAGCCTCAATACGCAAGCGTTTTTCTTCTTCAGGTAAGCTGATCTTGAATGAGCGACGAATGAGTTCAAAAGCAAGTATAACTCCCACAATACTAAGCGGATAAGCAACAGCATAGCCGGTAGCAATATCCGGATTGGAATGCCCTGTAAGGTCAAAATATGCCTGCTGAACAGCTGCTAAAGATGGGGTTGAAGTGACAGAGCCGGACATGACGCCAGCCATGGTGGACATATCAATGCCAGTGATATAGTGGAGCGCGATGGCGCAGACGCAACCAAGCAGTACGATAGCAGCTGATAGCATATTGAGTTGCAGTCCGCCTCTTTTGAAAGGCGAGAAAGAAGGTCCCACCTGCAAGCCAATAGAATATACAAAGAGAATTAGTCCAAAATCTTTGGCAAATTGTGCCACACTATGGTCGATGCGCACGCCCAAAGAAGCGAGTGCTATTCCAACAAAAAGTACCCATGTGACTCCCAGCGAGAATTGTCGGATCTTCGCTTTCTCGCCAAGCCATAGTCCTATGGTCATCACCATTGTCAGCCATAAGAGAGACTGTGTGATGGAGGGTGTGAACAAAAATGACTCTATGGAATTCATTTTTGGTTATTATTTTGTTTTAGTATTTTCAATAGTCCGACTAATGCTTTCATGCATGCTCTGTCGGTGACTTGTTCTCTGAGTTTCCCAAGATGGAAGCACTCGGCAAATGTGTCGTTAGGAGTAGCCCAAGCAATCCAAACGGTCCCAACCGGTTTGTCATTTGTACCTCCGTCAGGTCCTGCAATACCACTGGTAGCGATACTATAGTCTGCGCCGGTTATTGCGCGAATGGTATCTGCCATCTGTCGGACTACTTCTTCGCTCACCACCCCACACCTTTCTATCATTTCTTCAGGCACATTCAGCATATTCGTTTTGACGCTATTGGCATAGCTGACGACAGAGCCAAGATAGAAGGCAGAACTGCCGGCATGCTTGTTGAGCAATGATGCCAATTTGCCTCCGGTGCATGATTCAGCGGTTGCAATAGTTTGTCCCAATTGTTTGAGTCGGTTGCCAACCAGAACTTCCAGTGGCTCGTCTTTGTCGGCAATCAGATAATCGGTGACCAATGCTTTGAGACGTTGGAACCATTGATTGCATTCTTGCTCATCAGCTTCTCCGTAAGAGGAGAGACGAAGGCGAATGATACCATCTTTAGGCAGGTATGCCAACCGAATATATTGAGGTTTTTGGTTCTCGTATTCTTCGAGAAGAATAGCTAATGCCGATTCCGGTATGCCGGTAACTTGCAGCGTGTGATGTATAATCTGCTTTTGAATGATACTATTTTGTAATTCGTAATTGCATATGTAAGGAAGAATCTGTTCTTCCATAGCAATCTTCATTTCATATGGTACACCCGGCATTGATGCGAGTAATTGCCGGCCATGCTGGAAAACCATGAGAGGTGCACTACCCACTCTATTCTCCAGAATAACAGCATCTTGTGGTACTAACCATTGTGTAGCTGTTAGCCTATTGAGCACATCCGGTCGCGCACTATATAATTGTTGAATATGCGTGCGCACTTGCTCATCTTCAACAAGGTGTGTACCGAAATATTCGCATAGAACATGCTTAGTAATATCATCGTTGGTGGGACCGAGTCCACCGGTGGTAAGCACGATATCTGCACGACTGAATGCCTCGTTGAGCGCAGCGATAATATGTTCGCGTGTATCATGAACGGAAGTAATCTGGTATAGTTCGATACCAATTTCGTTCAGACGTTCTGCCATCCAAGCAGAGTTGGTGTCTACTACTTGTCCGATAAGTAGTTCGTCTCCTATGGTAATTATTTCTGCTCGCATTGTTTTTTCCATTCTTGTGCGGTTAGTTCTAATTCGTTGTACCAATCTTCGCCAAATCGTCTGATGAGCGGTTCGCGAAGAAAGCGGTATAGCGGCGTGTGTGTTTTTTTACCCAAAAGACGTGCGCAGTGGCATATATCCCATCTATGATATTCCAGTCCCACATATTCTCCAACTTGTGTGAGGCGTATTGGGTACAGGTGACATGAAATAGGTTTCTTAAAGTCAATCTTGCCGGCATTGTACGCTTTCTCTATCAAGCAATAACACCATCCTTGGTGGTCGGTGCGCGCAAAGACACAATCTTTGTTGTTGACGATAGACGTGACACGTTCTCCGGATGGATCATTATAGGCAATGCCCTGTTCTGCGACAACAGTCTTGGCTTCCTTGGTCATATCAGGAAGCAAGACAGGTAATATCTCTGCTATTTTCTCTTCTTCTTCAGCAGTCAGCGGAGCTCCGGCATCGCCTTCTATACAGCAACATCCGCGACATGTCTGCAGGTCGCAGCAAAACTCCTTCTCGAGTACATCGAGCGAAACTAACGTATTTTCACCTATTACAAACATAAATAACCTGTTGCCCAAATTTTGAATCCAACTGCTATCAGAATGATGCCTCCTATAAGTTCGACATTCAATTTAAAACGTTTTCCTAACAATCTACCAACGTGGTATCCGCAAAATGAAAATATAAGGCTGGTAAGGCCAATGATAGCAATACCTGTCCATATTTTATCAGGAGTCGGAATAAAAATCACTCCGGTGGCGAGTGCATCAATGGAGGTGGCGATAGCTAAGATTAATAATCTAACGAAATGCCAACCTGCCGGTTTCTCTTCCTTCTTATGTAAAGACTCCCAAGCCATTTTTCCTCCGATGAAAGCGAGTAAAATCAACGCTATCCACGGAGCGTAAATGCGGAAGAATTCTGCAAATAAATATCCTGCATAATAACTAATGAGCGGCATTCCTCCCTGGAATAATCCAAAGAGCAAAGCCATTAGTATCGGTTTAGGACAATTGTCAGCGTCGCAGGTATCTGCCGACAATCCTTGTGCGATGCTGATAGCAAAGCAGTCCATCGCCAGACCGATGGCTATAATGATGATGGTAAGTATGTCCATTCTCAGTCCAACGTAGCGAATAGGCTATTGTTTCTTATACTTGTATCTTGCTCCCACTTTGCCCTTAGCTATCGCTGCTAACTTATTGCGTACCAATGTCTTACGTATAGGAGAAATGCGATCTGTAAATACGTGTGCCTCAAGATGGTCGTACTCATGTTGTATGATACGTGCTGGGAAACCGCTATACTCTTCCTCGTGTTCGACAAAATTCTCATCTTGATATCTAATGCGTAATGATACCGGGCGTACAACATTCTCGCTAATACCAGGCAAGGACAAGCATCCTTCGCTATAAGAGCATGTCTCTTCGCTCAACTCAAGTATTTCCGGGTTGATAAATGTTTTCTTAAAATCCTTGCATTCGGGATAATCTTCTGCTAATTCGGTAGCATCAACAACAAATAAACGCCACGCTTTTCCCACTTGCGGCGCAGCCAATCCACAACCTTCGGCAGCTGTGAGGGTCTCATACATGTCGGCAATGAATTGTTTCAATTCCGGACTATTCTCGATTTCTTCAGTAGTTTTTCTGAGAATGGGTTGTCCGTAAAGGTAAATAGGTAATATCATAGTTTGCTCTGCAAATAATCTTCTAAAATAATAGTAGCCGCTATTTTGTCCACAACGGCTTTGTCTTGTCGGTCTTTCTTTTTCATGCCTCCGGCAAGCATGGCTCGATGAGCTAATACAGAAGTAAATCGCTCATCAAACATGATAATCGGCATATTTGGAAATTGTTTCTTAAAATTGCCGATGAAAGGGCGGATATGGTTCATTGACTCAGAGTCAGAACCATCCATTTGTGTTGGGTGTCCAATAACCACCTCGTCAACTTTTTCTTTTGCGAAGTAGTCAGATAACCAGCTGATTAAGTCCTTCGTTTCTATTGTAAGCAACGGATTAGCCGTTATGCGGAGAATATCCGTAACGGCTAATCCTGTACGCTTACGTCCAAAATCTATCGCTAAGATGCGCCCCATTAGAGGTTACTGATTTTTTCTACTGTAGCATCGTATTTAGCTTGCATGCCCGGTTCTGTGCGGAAACGGTAGTACAAACTCTTGAGGGTCTGCAGATACGTACGATCTTCCGGAGCGAGTTCGTGTGCTTTCTCGAAGAACGGAAGTGATTTTTTGAATACTTCGTTCATCTCAGCGAGTGCTTTCTTATAAGCCTTGTTGTCGCTAATCATAGCAGCTTGCTCATTGAGGAGTACAGCCTGATTGTAATATACACGTCCTTTGCCGGCCATAGCGTCAGCAAGTTTCGGATCAATAGCCAATGCGTTGTCGAAGTCTTTGAGAGCTTCTTCGTAGTGTCTTTGATTCTCGTCCAGATTACCCTTAATGAGATGATACTGAGCCACATTCGGTTCGCGCTCAATAGCTTTAGCCAGATAATCGATAGCTGTTTGCTCTTGGCTGGAGAAAATGTAGTAGTTGATCAAGTTCTGCAGGAACCAAGGTTCACTCGGGAAGCGCTCAGAAGCACTCTGGAGGGTAGCGACGAACTTGGCTGTATCCTTGATTGCTACGTACTCCTGATAGAGGAATTGGTTGACAGCGATAGCCTCGTAGTCACCATTTTTGAGTTCCTCAAGCAGGGCAATAGCCTCTTTGTGCATCTCGCTTTGTACTGCAAAGATAGCGGTATAGTACTTATACTGGTTGTATGTAGTATCAATAGGCATCTCTTTCTGCAGTTTATCGGTCTGCATCATAGCCAAGTTGCGCATATCAATATGCTTCTTGAATGCATTGTAAGCACCGACA
>JAILDU010000016.1 GCA_024689005.1 Paludibacteraceae bacterium | reverse complement strand
CAGCAGATGTTTCGCTCCGCATATATGGCTGACATCATATGATATATTGGAGGCTCAGAAACATGAGCCGGAAGTAATAGCTCGCCTGATATGGATTGCCCAATACGTGGTGTTGTGCTTCTACTTTATGTATATTTTTGTACGTGAGAGCGAGTTATGGCGCATCAAAGCCGAGGATTATTTTGCGGACAACCGGATGATATCCGTTCATCTCATTCGCGCGAGTCTGACGATAGCCATGGTCATTGGATTCACTACCTTTGCCATCACTCTAAATCTGCATCCCTATGTGGCCGCTGGTCTAAACATGCTGATATTAACCTTGTACATTGCTCTGGGAATACTCTTTCTGCAATATCCGAGTCTGTTCGCCAAGATGCGTCCGGTATTGTACGAACAGAAGACCGGTATTCAAAGCAACTCGGGAGAAAGACGTTGGGACACAATGCGCAAACAAATAATAGAGAGAAAACTCTTTCTGCGGCCGGGCATCACTTTGGAGCAAATAGCTCGCGAGATAGGAGTGAGCCGAACGATACTAAGCAACGCTATTAATCGTGAGGAAGGCATGAACTTCAACGCTTTTATTAATAGGTTGCGTATCCGTGAGGCACAACGCGCGATGAGCGAGAACAATCAACAAGAAATCAGTCTGCAACAATTGGCGGAAAAAGTCGGTTACACCGAGTCGAGCAATTTCTGTCGCGAGTTCAAGCATTGGGCAGGCAACACACCCAACGAATGGATAAAGAAATGCGCTAATCAATCAGATTAATCCGCGCTTTTTCAGTTCCTGATATACAAGATGAGTGGGGAAGCCCATAACATTGAAATACGATCCCTCCAAACGCAGACACCCGATATAGCCGATCCATTCTTGTATGCCATAAGCGCCGGCCTTGTCAAAGGGACGATATTGACAGACATAATTCTCGATTTCCTCTTCCGACAGTTCTGCAAATGTTACGTCCGTCTTGTCAACGACCGTTGATAACAAACAACCGCCGGCAGACTGCTTTTCCGCAAATGTGACGGCTGTATATACCTGGTGAGTTTTGCCACTCAGCAGACGCAACATGCTGCGCGCATCATCGGCATCGTGCGGTTTTCCCAACATTCGTCCATCGCACCAGACGATGGTGTCTGCCGTTATGAGCAGTTGGTTATCAGTCAGTTGTGCCTCGTACGCGCGCGCCTTTGCGCGAGATATATAACAAGGTATGTCTCCTGCTTGCAAAGAAGCAGGAAAAGTCTCGTCTGCGTCGATTGAGATAGCCGTAAATGGTATTCCAAGACCCGCTAATAGTTCGCGGCGACGTGGCGAAGCAGAACCTAAAAGGATTTGTAGCCGAGTATCACTCATGTGTTAGAACAACTCCAGTTGAGTATCGTCTTCTTCTGCAGGTTTTTCGATAGTCATCGTTACGCCGTCCACATCTATTTGATTGTTCGCCGACGACTGCTCATTGCTCATTTCTGATGACTCGTTATTTCCTTCGTCGTTTACGTCTTGTTCTTCCGGCTCTGACTCATCTGCTTCGGGTTCTTCCGGTTCAGGCTCCGGTTCCGGAGTGATATCCTCTATCTTGTCCACCTCGAGTGTAGTGACACGTTTACCCTTTGCTTGCGGTGATTTCTCATCTATGAAGTCTGCCATCAAAATCTCCAACGGATCACGTTTAGAGTCTTTGAACGAAATGCGGAAAGTAGCCTCAGCGCGATCGCTCAGTACTATCATGCGCGATTCACTGTCTTCGCCCAAGAACGATTGTATCTTGGCGTTAGCGTCATCGAAACGGAAACGCTTGCCGTAGTAATATTTCTGCTCACCGTTCCATTGGATGAGTGACCATATCTTGTCCGCATCGAGTTTTTCGATACGCAGAATATTCTCTTCGAAGTGAGCAGTCAAGTCAAAATTGGTCGTATAGTACGTACCATCGTTGTTGATAACGAGAATACGATCTTCGTCCCAGAACTCGCCCAAATAGATACCGTGCTCGTCGTAGTTGACGCGTAGCACATCCGGGTCAAACCACACCTTGCGGCCGCCCAGTGTTGAGTGACCTTTCTGCTTGAGCGTAATAGATTTGACCTCGTATTTGGTCAGCACATTGCCGCGTGCAGTACGCGACTTGACTGCCAATTCGCTCAAGTCCTTGCAGACCTCCAATTTCTTCAGGTGCAATGCAGGCTTGAGTGCCACTCGTATCACCTCAGCCTCGCCGTTCGGGTTGGCCGTGAAATATATGATGCGCGAGCCGGGTTTGCCCTGCGTCAGGTCATATTCCTTATCACGCGCTACACCGGTCACGTTGAAGCGTTTCATGAAATAGGTGCCCTTCTTGCCGTCACGATAAACTACGTTGTACACCGTACGATCATCGCCGCGTTTGAAGACAGCCATGTGCAGTATATCGGTTCCGACAAACAGTTTGTCTGCCACCTTCATCACCTTGTATTTTCCATCTTTGTGGAATACAATGATATCATCTATATCCGAGCAATTGAAGAGGAACTCGTCTTTCTTCAGACCGGTTCCGATGAAACCTTCTTCGCGGTTGATATAGAGTTTCTCGTTGTTCTCCACCACCGCCTGAACGTTGATGGCGCCGAAGTTGCGCACTTCGGTTCGACGCGGATAAGCGGCGCCGTATTTCTCCTTGAGCATCTCAAACCAAGCAATCGTATAGTCGGTCAGATGGTTGAGATTCTTGATACAAGCTTTTATCTTCTTCTCCAGATCCTTCATCAGTTCGTCCGCCTTTTTGGCATCGAACTTCGTGATACGAATCATTCGAATATCGAGCAGTTTCTCTATATCCTCGGTGCGCACCTCGCGGATGAGTTGCGCTTTGAATGGAGTGAGCGCTTCGTCGATGAATGCAATCGCTTTCTCTTTGCTGGTTGCATTCTCATAGCCTTCCTGCTTATAGATGCGGTTTTCGATGAAGATCTTTTCCAGCGATGTATAGAAATATTTTTCTTCCAGTTCTCCCTTCTCTATCTCCAATTCCCATTTGAGAAGTGACTTGGTGTTTTCTGCCGATAGTTTGAGCAGATTGCTGACAGAAGTGAAGATTGGTTTTTTATTTTCCACCACACAGCAGTTTGGGCTTATGTTCACCTCGCAATCTGTGAAGGCATAGAGCGCATCTATTGCCTTGTCGGACGACGAACCCGGTGCTAACTGTACCACTATTCGCGCCGTGTCAGCCGTGAAGTCGTCTATCTTCTTTATCTTGATCTTGCCTTTCTGGTTGGCACGCAAGATGGTCTCTATGATCTTAGCCGTTGTTGTACCGTACGGTATCTCAGTAATGATGAGAGTACGGTTGTCGTCGGATTTCTGGATACGGGCACGTATCTTCACCGAACCTCCGCGCTCACCGTCATTGTAGCGAGTGACATCGATCACACCGCCTGTCGGAAAATCCGGATAGAGTTGAAACTCTTGGCCACGCAGGTATGCCAGCGAAGCATCACATAGTTCGCAGAAGTTATGCGGCAATATCTTGGAGTTCAAACCCACCGCAATACCTTCCACACCCTGCGCTAGCAGCAACGGAAATTTAACCGGCAGATGAATCGGCTCGTTCTTACGGCCGTCATAACTCTTCATCCACTCGGTCGTCTTCGGATTAAAAACGGCCTCAAGAGCGAACTTACTCAAGCGGGCTTCTATGTAACGGGGAGCGGCCGCTCCATCGCCCGTAAGGATGTTCCCCCAGTTTCCCTGGCAATCAATGAGCAAATCTTTCTGTCCCAACTGAACGAGCGCATCGCCGATAGAAGCATCACCGTGAGGGTGATACTGCATCGTCTGACCAACTATGTTGGCCACCTTGTTAAACTTACCGTCGTCCACACACTTCATTGCGTGCAGAATACGACGCTGAACCGGCTTTAGACCATCCTCTACTGCCGGCACCGCACGCTCCAGTATCACATACGACGCATAGTCCAGGAACCAATCCTGGTACATGCCCGTCAAGTGGTACTTAACCTCCTCTGGGACGCTCATTCGTTAGCTAAGCTTTTTGTTGATAAAGATATATGCAAATATGCCTGCTGCCTCCAACAATATTCCGGTGATCAGCAGGTAGTTATCTGAAAATGCGTACTTGTAAACTACCAAGCAAGCTACGCCCAACAGCAGGATAATTACTCCTAAATACTTTAAAAAACCTTTCATATATAACGCGTTATTTTTTTACCTTTAATTAATAATAATGATTTCGATTTCTCAAAATCGGCTGCAAAGTTACAACAAAAAATCTAAATGTGCAAGTGTTGACGCGAAAAAAACGTTTATACTCGCACTTATCGGTATTTTACGAGACTCTTTCGAGACATATACGAGACGATATCGAGACAATCCTAGACTTTACTCGAGGTCTTATCGGGGTTTCATCGGGGTCATCTCACGATTCGATAGACTCCGCCAGGCATAGACTTAACCAGTCCGTCTATCTCCATCATTACCAAGTCACTCGCCACATCGCCATAAGGCAATCCGGTCTCCATCACTATCAGATTGATATGCAATCCTTCCTCTGCTTCCTGTAGTTTTTGCAACAGTTGTTGTTGACTGTCACTCAAGTTCTCATTCAGACCAATCAGTTGAGTCTGCACGCCCTTGCCTTTGTCTTGACGGGTAGTCCAGCCCATGGTTGCTATCAGGTCGTCCGCATCTTGTATCAGTTGCGCTTTCTGATTGCGTATCAGCTGATTACATCCACGCGCAGCCTCATCTTGCGGACGTCCTGGAAAGGCAAACAACTCGCGGTTATAATCGACAGCCATTCGTGCCGTTATCAGACTGCCGCCTTTCTCCTTCGACTCCACCACGACCACCGCGTCAGCCAAACCGGCTATGATTCGATTGCGTTGAATAAAATATGGCGCAAACGGCTCTGTTCCGGACGGAAACTCCGTTAATAATCCTCCGTTCTCCAACGCACGAATAGCATCCTGACGATGCTGCACCGGATAGATACGATCCAAGCCGTGAGCCGGAACGATAATAGTCGGCACCTCAAAATCCATGGCTGCTCTGTGAGCATTGATATCTATGCCATAAGCACCGCCGCTCACTATCGTCAACTGGTCTATTCGATCGTGCAAATCTCTCACCAGCGCATATGTCAACTCTTTGCCTCGCTCCGTCGGGCGTCGGGTTCCCACTATAGATACCATATGCGCGTCGGACGGATTGACATTTCCTTTGCTATAGAGTACCGGCGGACAATCCGGACATTGACGCAAGCGGTAGGGATAACTGTCATCCGATAGTGTCCACACTTGGATTCCATGCTGACTTATCCATTCCAACTCTCGCTGTGCTTTCCGCTCCGCCTCGTCCATACCGGCCTCATCCAAGTGACGCCAAGCCTCCTCAGCCGTCTTATAGCGTTCCAGCAACGACAAATGATACCGCAAACGGGTGCGATACAAATAGCTCAACGCAATGTCATATAGGGCTGAACTCATCTACGGAAGAATATGAAATATATCACTACGCCGATTACCGCTCCGCTGAGGTCTGCCATCAGATCATCCATCGAGCAAGTGCGAGTGGTGGTACACAAGCGCTGGAAAACTTCTATCAGCAAGCCGTAAAACGTTGCTGCCGCAGCCGAACACACATAATGACTGATGTTGCAACTACGCCTAAACTCCATGGCAAATACCAACAAGAATGCCAGCATGCAATAGGCTATTGCATGCAACACCTTGTCGCTCGTGCTGGGCGGAAGAAACCTCTCCGGATGTTCTAATAGGCTGAGTAACGCGATTCCGGCCGCAACTACAACGGCCGGCAAATAAGTCCAATATTTATCTAAGATGCGCAAGCGCAATGGATCTGTCTTTTGAGTTTCAATATACATTATAGTTTGTCTCCGAAACACAAGTCACCGGCATCTCCCAGACCCGGCACGATATACTTTTTCTCGTTAAGCACCGGATCAATAGCCGCACACCATAGTGTCACATCTTCTCTATCACCCAATGTCTTGCGCAGATAATCGACAGCTTGCTGCGTTCCTATGGTACAGCATAAATGTGTGTGCTTAGGCTGGCCATGCTTAAGCAATGCCAAATAGCTGATTTCCATTGACATACCGGTTGCTAACATCGGATCTGCTATTATCAGCGTTTTGCCTTCTATAGACGGCGCAGCCAAATATTCTGCTACAATCTCCAGTCTTCCCTCTTCATTCACACGGCGATATGCACTCAGAAAAGCATTCTCCGCATGGTCAAACATATTCAGAAAACCCTGATATAGAGGCAGTCCGGCGCGCAAGATGGTGGCCAGAACCAACGAATCACTCACGGTCTGCACTTCCGCTACACCAAGCGGCGTTTGTACTTTAGTCGGCTCATAAGCAAGCGCTTTGCTCACCTCTACGGCCATCACTTCTCCTATGCGCTCTATGTTGCGACGAAAACGCATACTATCCTTCTGTATATCTGCGTCGCGTATCTCGCGCAGATATTGGTTGAGCAAACTATTGTGCTCCGACAGGTTGATTACCTTCATGCCCGATTTTTAATTATTTCTTCAACGATTTGGCATATTTGATTTCTGCCTTCAGCTGGTCGTTACGTGTACGCCACAATGCCTCCAACTGATCCAGCGCACTTGCTTTCTGCTCCAGATTAATCATATAGTTCTGCAGACGAGTCTTCTCGTTCTGAAACTCGGTCTCCATGTCAGATGTAGCACGCTGACGCTCTGCCACCTCGCGGATAGAATAGCCCAGATCTTTCTGCTCTTTCTCCAGCATATGCTGATACATCTCACGCGTCTCTCTATTCAGGTCCGGCAGTTTAGACAGCGTACGCTGCTGTTTCTCTATATTCTTCTGCATGGAACGCAACTCCTCTTCTTCTTTGGAATAGAGTTTTTTCAGGGTTGCCGCCGTATTACTTATATCCTTCAGGTACGAATCTTTTTCTTTAGCGTGACTCTGTTCTTGTTTGAGTACATTACGTGCTTCTTTCAGTTCCTTGGCATTTTCATCCATTGCTCTCTGGATACTATTCAGCGTCGCTACGAATAATTGCGGATCGGCTGCACACACCGCACGGATAGAATCCAATTTCGGATCAAAAACTTCCACTGTCAACGGAGTCAGACGCTGCGCCATGGCCGACATACTTAATGCCATACAAACAAGTACAAATACTTTTTTCATATCAATTATTGATTTAAATGTTAGTAAATTTATATGTTATTTCTAATTAGTTCGCCAAATTTGCCGCAAAGATAATATAAAATTTGGAAATATGCAAGTTTTTTAGTACCTTTGCGCGATTTTTTATAATTCTACTATGAAATCATTTGTTTACCAAGACTCAACTATTGCCTTTGTGACGGCTGCAGCACAGACGTGTCTTTTGTTGGAACATGCCGATGAACACCCGTGCGAAGAGCTGACGGAACAACTTCTCCGCCTGTTGCCCGTGTTATATTTACGTACACGTTTACTCGAACCTGCCGAGATGATGATGGAGGACGAACCGCAACGATTTGTTTCAGAGGAGGACTACAACTACACCCTCATCGGCATCCGTAACGTCCTCGGACAAGATGATGCCTATCTGGACGTCTTCGTGGACAACGGAGTCTATACGGACGAAGTACAAACAGCCTATATCAGCGAAGGACTCGCCGATATCTACCAGGAGTTGAAGAATATGGCCGCCGCCTTCCAGACCGGAGAAGAGCCTATCATGAATGATGCCGTACTCCTGTGCAGAGAGGCTTTTGACGAACATTGGGGACAGAAACTGCTTGCTGCCATGCGCGCTCTGCACGCACTCGGCAAAAATTCAGAAGAAGAATAAACATGCTTAAACCTAACAACTATATTCATCGTATCAGCAAGGAATTACTCCAGTGGATGCCGCTCGCTGCATTCGAAGGAGAAGTGATTGTAGTGGACCAACCCGACATGGTGGATGACGCCGTCGCGTATCTGCGCACCCAGAAAGTACTGGGCGTGGACACCGAGGCAAGACCCAGTTTCAACAAGGGTATTCACTACCCCACTGCTCTCGTCCAGATATCCAGTCGCGAGCGATGCTATCTCTTCCGCCTGACACACGTCGGAATGCCGCAACAACTCGCCGACTTTTTCGCCGACCCCAATATATGCAAGGTGGGTTTGGCTTTCAAGGACGATATCAACGGGCTGCGTCGCCGGCGCAATTTCACACCGGCCAACTGCATCGACCTGCAAGCCTTGGTGACACGATACGGAATCTTGGATCTTGGATTACAAAAAATCTTCGCCATCTGCTTTGGACAGAAAATATCCAAGACTCAGCAACTGACCAATTGGGAGAACACCCATCTCACACCCGAACAGGCACGCTATGCTTCCACCGACGCATGGGCTACATTGCTCATCTATCTCGATCTGATGGAGCACGAACCACTGCCGCAGGAGCAATCACAAGCCCTAATTCGTCAGGACCGAGAGAAACAGATTGTCCATCAGCAAGAAGTACAGGCCGAGCGACTCCGGGAACAAGGTATCGAACCGCCACCTATCTTGTCCGCCGAAGAACGAGAAGCCAAGAAAGCTGCCAAGAGACGAGAAGCACGGCGCCGAAAAAGACAACGCGCCTCCGCACGCAAAAAAGAAGAACGTCAGGCTGCAGCCAAAACCACTGCAACCAAGAAAACTACCAAATCAGTCAAAACAGCGAAAGCTACCAAAACTGCAAAAACAACCAAAACATCCCCAAAAGAATGAAACGTACTATAGTTTTTACAATCTATTTGCTGGCCGCCCTCTCGCTGGCCGCACAACCCAAATATGTCTTCTATTTCATCGGAGATGGCATGGGAGACGTCCATATCACGGCAGCAGAGATGTATCGCGCTGCCATCCAGGGTGACACTCTCGGACGAGTGCCGACGCGAATGACGCAATTTCCATTTTCAGGACAACTAACTACCCATTCTGCCAGCAATGCCATTACCGACTCGCCCGCTGCCGGTACTTGTCTCGCTACCGGACAGAAGATCAATAATCATGCCGTGGGAGTCACACCCAAAGGAGACTCCATCCCCACTATTGCAGAGATTCTCAAAAACGAAGGATGGGGCATCGGTATCATGACTACCGTTGCTATCGACCATGCCACTCCGGCGTCCTTCTTTGCACATAACGCCAACCGCAGCAACTACTATCCCATAGGCAAACAATTATGCAACAGCCGCTTCGACTTCTTCGGAGGAGCCGGTTTCCACCATCCCGAAGGCAAATACGACAATCAGCCTGTCAATCTCTACCGTTTGGCTGAGAAACAAGGATACACTATCGCTCATGGCTATCAGGAAGCATTGCGCGCTCAGCAATCTGCGCAAAAGATGATCCTTGTTCAATCGACCGACGACAGAGGTGCCAAACATGGTAGCTGCTTCAATTACGTCATCGACCGAGGCTTTGACGATCTGACACTCGCACAAATAGTTCAAGTGGCTATTCCCTTCCTGCAGCAACGTTACGACCGCTTCTTTATGATGGTGGAGGGCGGCATGATTGATTACGCCTGTCACGAAGATGACGGACGCACCGCTATCGACGAAGTGTGGGATATGGACGAAGCGCTCGGCTATGCCCTCGACTTCTACAACGAGCACCCCGACGAGACGCTCATCATCGTGACTGCTGACCACGAGACGGGAGGCATGGCACTCGGCAACGGAGACTACACGCTGCATCTCGACTTGCTGCAACACCAGAAATGCTCCGCGTGGGCACTAAGCGATATGTTCAACTATTTGTTCCGCGACAATAAGAAACCTTCGTGGCAAGACGTTCAGAACTTATGGCGAGAGCAATTGGGACTGTGGGACTCCATTCCTGTCACTTTGCAAGAAGAAGAATCGCTCAAGGCTCTGTACAAAGCCGTCGTCAGCGGCAAAGCTAAAGACATCGAGACTCTGTACCAAGACCTCAACGTGCTGGCAGACGCAGGCGTGCAACTTCTCAACAAGAAGGCACATCTTGCCTGGACCACCCACAATCATACCGCCCACCCCGTTCCGGTCTTCACTATCGGCGTTGGAGCAGAGCGCTTCTCAGGATGGCACGACAATACAGAACTAATCCCCATCCTGCAGTCGGTTCTCCACCCTTAACTCACTCTCTATTACACAATAAAAAAGCCTGCATCGCTGCAGGCTTTTTCTTATATCCATCTTACGTAGCAGAAATCCATGCGGTGAGGCAACAGATCATTCTGCGGATACAGACGCAGACCGAACTTCATTCCTCCGGCATAGTCCAACTGATACGTGTTGCCGAAGAACAGATGACTGCCTTCTGCTTTCTCCAGTTTCAGTGGTTCTACTTCGTATAGTTTGTCATTGTTGTGCTTCGAGGTGCGTATTGCTACCAACTCTACACCGAGACCCTTGTCGTTGAGATTCTTGGTGTCCAGTTCTACTGCCACGCGAATCTTGTCACCCACATTCAGGTGATTCAGATCCGGAGCTTCTACTTTCACCACCTCTATCTCATCCCAGTGAGCCACCATATTCTCTTTCCAAGCGGCTATCTCTTTGGCCACCTTGTAGTTATCGCCCGACAACAGACTGTGACGTTTAGCCAACTTGTTGTAGAACTTCTCGAAATAATCATCTATCATTCGCTTCATCGTAAAGCGTGGAGTGATCTTGGTCACCGAGTTCTTGATCGTCTGGATCCACTCCGGACTATATCCCTTCGAGTTCTTAGCATAGTACAACGGGATGATCTCGTTCTCCAATATCTGGTAGATAGTTGCAGCATCCAGCTGATCTTGGTGTGACTGGTTCTCGTACGTGCGCTTCTCGGTCAATGCCCAACCTGCGCCCTCTACGTAACCTTCGTACCACCATCCGTCCTTGACGGAGAAGTTCAGCACACCGTTCATCTGAGCTTTCTCTCCCGATGTTCCGCTGGCCTCCAACGGACGGGTCGGCGTGTTCAACCAGATATCTACACCGCTCACCAGACGTTTTGCCAGGCGCATATCGTAGTTCTCCAAGAAGATGATCTTACCCAGGAATTGCGGCATTCGGCTGATCTCAATGATTCGCTTGATCAAGCCCTGACCACCGCCATCTGCCGGGTGAGCCTTACCGGTGAAGAGGAACTGTACCGGATAATTCGGGTTGTTCACCAGTTTATCCAAACGCTCCAGGTCCGTAAACAATAGGTGCGCACGCTTGTAGGTCGCAAAGCGACGGCCGAAACCGATAATCAGGTTGTCCGGATTCATCTCATCCAGCGCACGAACGATACGTGCCGGATCTCCCTGACTCTTCATCCAGTCCTCGCGGAACTGCTCACGGATATAATCGATCAACTTGCGCTTCAGTTCCAGACGTGTCGCCCATATCTCTGCATCAGGAATGTCATTGTACGGCTTCCACATATCCAGGTTCGACTGGTCGCCCATCCACTCTTTCGGCAGGTATTTCTTATACACTTTCTTCCACTCACTGGCAGCCCATGTCGGCATATGCACACCGTTGGTCACATAGTCCACATGCAACTCCTCCGGGAAATAACCCGGCCATACCGGCGAGAACATCTTCTTGCTCACCTCGCCGTGCAGCCAGCTCACGCCATTAGCCTCCTGACAGGTGTTCAGTGCGAATACAGACATCGAGAACTTCTCGTTGTTGTCGTCCGGATTCGTACGACCCATTCCTATCAAATCATGCCACTCTATTCCGAGCTTGCCGGCATAGTCGTGCATGTATTTGTAGAACAGGTCCTCGTCAAAATAGTCGTGGCCTGCCGGCACCGGAGTGTGGCAGGTGTACAAACCGCTTGCACGAACCACTTCCTTGGCCTGGTTGAAACTCAGTCCTTCTTCCTGAACCAAGTCCACCAAACGCTGCAGACCCATCAGAGCTGCGTGACCCTCGTTGCAGTGATATACATCTTTCTTTATTCCCAGTTTCTTCAGAGCAAGCACACCGCCGATACCCAATAGTATCTCTTGCTTAATACGGTTCTCCCAGTCGCCGCCGTACAGTTGGTGAGTGATCTGACGATCCCACTCGCTGTTCAACTCATTGTCCGTATCCAGCAGATACAGATCCATGCGGCCAACTGCTACGCGCCACAAATACGCTTTCACCGTACGATCCGGATAGGGCACCTCTACCACCATGTTCGAACCATCCTTCTCCTTCACCTGAGTAATCGGCAGGTTAGAGAAGTTCTGTGCCTCGTAGTTAGCTATCTGCTGACCTTCCGGACTCAATGTCTGAGTGAAATAACCATAACGATACAGAAATCCGATTGCAGTCATATCTACATTGCAATCCGATGCCTCTTTGATATAATCTCCGGCCAATATTCCCAAACCGCCGGAATAGATCTTCAGCACGTGAGACAGACCGTACTCCATCGAGAAATAAGCGATGGTCGGTTTCTTCTTGTCTTTAGGGGTATCCATGTATTTGCGGAATGCCGCATATACAGTATCCAGACGAGCCATGAATGCCTCGTCCTTCGACAACTCTACCATGCGATCATAGCTGATGATATTCAGCAGCACAATAGGATTCGAGCTGGCACGATGCCATGCCTCGGTGTCGATGTAGCGAAATAAGTCTTTGGCCTCGGTGTTCCATGTCCACCACAGGTTGTACGCAATTTCTTGCAACTTGCTCAGGTTGGCCGGCAGAGTCGCATGGATATTGCACTCCTTCCAAACAGCCTGGTTTACATTACTTACTTTAATATTCATATAGTTTTGTATTAGGTTTTGTTCTCACCAAAATCGGCCGCAAAAGTACAACTTTTTTTTCAATTATGCAAGATTTTAAGAATTTTTTGCCTATATTTTGTCTTTTGCCCACTTTATTTTTCAATCTCCCCTCATTCTCAGCACTCTACCATCTTATATCCTCTCCCGCGCACGGCCAATATCTTATACCCGCACGGGTGCAACATATTGCGCAGATGATTGATATACACGCATAGCGAACGACCCGCAAACGCATTGTCCGCATTCCATACTTCGCTCAGTATAAAGTGTTTATCTACCACTGACCCCTGACGTCTGCACAGCAATAGCAACACATCACTCATCCTGCCGCTGATATGTTCGCCGTCAAAGGTCTGATGAACCGAGTCAAACACTTTTCCGCCCAACTCGAATACCCGTTGTCTGTTCTCCTCTTGAGTCCGCACACGGCGCAAAATTGCTTCTATTCTGCATATCAATATATCCATCGTGAACGGCTTCAACTGATAATCATCACAACCCAATTCAAAAGCACGTATCTGACTCTCTCGGTCATTCTTGCCCGTCAGCACAATCACAGCCAGCAGAGGATAAGCGCGGCGCACATCCCTTAGCAACTGAAAGCCATTGACTCCTTCCTGCTGCACATCCAGCAACACCAAGTCATAGTGCCCGCTCTCCAACGTGGACACCAACTCTTTACCGACAGCCACATGCTCAGCCGCATAACCGCGACTGCACAAATAGTCCACCAGCACGGTCGCCAGACTCAAATCGCCGTCACACACTATTATCTTCGTCTTCTGCATATTTCTCAAAATCGGCTGCAAAAGTAATAAAAAAAAATGATATACGCAAATTGGAATCCCTTTTTCTCAAATATACGCCTACAAACAGGAGAATGCTTTCTCAGAAATTAATTACAAGTGGTATATGGACTTCCGCATATATATCGTCTATCTACCCATCCGATATATTCTGCTTTTTCATCTTTTACACACACCTTAACAAAATCCTTATTCCATTCATACAATATCGCTATGTAACTCTTTGACAAATACGTTTGTACTACCGAAAAAGAATCCGGCTGAGTATACACTGGGATCGAATAATTGTTATAATTTTGTATGACAACCCCTACATCACCTATTCTAACCCAAACTTGTTCATTTTCATCATTAGGATGCGATATCAGAATATACCCATTCTCGGTTCTTAATGCTTCAACCTCGTAACCCGCTTCTCCGGATACAGATAAATCTTTCAAACACGAAAACGCAGAAGGAGCAGAAAATAGCGTTATAGGAAATCCGCATAAAGGATGAGTAAAACATTCTATTCCTTGTCCAAAAATATCTATAGGAAAGAATACTAAAATGAGTACGATTATCTTTTTCATAATGAATATGATATTAAATGGTATATAATTAGATTAAGGCAATGTGCCTTGCAATCAGTATTTTTATTCATCAGAAGTATATCGAACTAATATCGAAGGCAAATCGAACTTACTTCGAGAGCGTCTCGCGTCATTTTGCATCCAATAATCGACTGCAACATCACACTAGTTTTTCCCGTTGAAGCGGGAAAACCGCTACAGGGAAAAGGCATTAAAACCTTTGCGGGCTCAAAGGTACGAAATATATTTGATATGTGCAAGTTTTTTTGCAAAAAAATATGTTCTACCTATACAATTTGGTTGTTTTTGTCTCTGTAAATGGTGCTAATTACAAGCAAAAGAGTGCTCCGCAGAAACACTCTTTTGCTCAATGTATTGTACATTGTAGACAAGAATACCCTCTGTCCACTCCCATTGGGAATAGAAACATGAATTTACAAATCAATATCGTCAATTACGTTCGAGTAACCACGCCATGCTCCTTTCATCCCACGTGGAATGTGAAGTTCCTTGATCTCTCCAAATATCTGTTGTAGAACAGGGGCTGGACAAAATGGCTCCTTGAAATTCATGTATAATGTAATCGGGCACCCTTGATTCGTATTTGACCATTTTAACGTTTCAATCCATTTCTGTGGATTCTCAATATTTTTTGGTGAACGATACTCTAATAGTGGATTGTCCTCAAATGCGTCCAAATACAAATATTGTTCTCCTGCTCCGCCTTCCCATGTGCGTATTTGCGTGTTGGTCAAGTCTACTTTTCGAAGTTTACAACCTTTAAAGGCATCACTACCTATACTTTGCAAACTATTCGGGAGATTTATATTTTCCAAACGACTGAATCCTTTGAAAGCACATCCTCCTATATATTGTGTTTCAGGAGACAATTGTACTTTCTTAAGCCGTTTTTTGGTAGTTCCCCATAGCTCGTAACTTATTCCCACATATTTATTTGGAAGTTTTACCTCTTCTAACCAATCCAAGCCATATAGGGCATTCTTCTCAAACCAACAATAATCGCTCTTAATCACTTTTTCTTTTCCGCAAAGCAGATGGAAATACTCATCTATGTCTTTTTGAGTGATTTTATCAATCTCCATGCCTTGAAAGTATTGATCCATAGTTTCTGCAAACGCATAACTAAATAAGTCTTGCCCGGCACGCTCATATCTTTGTTTGTAAACCTCTTTCCGAAGTTTATTCATCGCGTATTGCATTTGAAGCTTTTCTATTTCCTTTGTAAAAATGGCTTTTGCATGTTCTTCCGATTGATAAACAAAGCAATTTGATATGTCCAAATATTTAAGACTGATACACTTACGCAAAGTTGCGACGTCTGTCTCATCCATTTTTCCTATAACAGTTAATGATTTAATATTGGGAGCATTGTCATCCGTTATGTAATCTTTGAGCGTTCCGGTAGTTTTAAGTTCGCAGATGTATGTGTCCTTACTTCCTTGCTCCGTTAAATGCATTTTCTCCCACTCACCGATATCATATCGGTTTTTTCGTGCTCCTGCCGGGATTATAAACTCAACACTCTTTTTAATATCATCAATTATACATTTATCTCCGGAACAACTTCTCCTAGGGTCATTGGGTTTGGGGTGTTTCCATTCAAATTTCCCGAGTTTTAGATCTAATTGAGGTGCGTATGCATGTTCTGACAAATCAACCTTAGTAACGCCAGTGCATGAAATGTCGGAAACATGCAAACAAAGGGAGTCTGCCGGTAGTTTATATACAAAATTGAAGTTGTCAATTATTTCCGTTCCTTCAAATACAGAATGATCAAATTTTGTTAATGGAAACATTGAAATCTCTTTTAAATTACGGCAATCTTTGAAACACTCATTAGGCAATTCACGGATGTTCTCATTTAAAACAACCTTCTCAATATTTG
>JAILDU010000057.1 GCA_024689005.1 Paludibacteraceae bacterium | reverse complement strand
CTGCAAAGGTACTGCTTTTTTTTGATATCTGCAAGGATAATTGCAAAAAACGCCCCAATGGGGGCTTTTTTATTAAGATGTTTGCCGGGCAATGTTCTCGTTGGTTTTCTACCGAGTAGGAATTTACGAGACGGATACGAGAGACATACGGGACGATAGTGACATCAATCTTAGAGGAAAAAGACGATGACGCCGGAGAGGATGATGGCGATGGCGAGGAGTTTGCGGCGGGAGAGACGCTCACCAAAGCAGACAAAGGCCAACAGCGGAACAAACAGATAAGACGTGCTCTCCAGGATACTCAGTTCCTTCAGACACACTCCCTTGTGCATGCACCATATATTTATTACCATGGTGGCAAACATGATGGCATAACCGCCTATGACCCAACCGTTGACGTACTGACGCCACCAAGGTTGGTAGCCGCGACGCGCACCCTGCTTGAGCAACATCTGGGCACCTGCGGCAGCCAAGACGGCTAATAATATGACGAAGTAATAAAGCATGAAAGAGTGAAAGAGTGAAGGAGTTAAAGAGTGAAAGAATTAAAGAGTTAGTCATCTGATCGGGCGAGGAGGACGATGCCGGCAATGATGATGGCGGAACCGATGATGTTAGCCGTAGTGATCGGTTCGCCAAAGAGCAAGGCTGCCACCAGCATGGTGAAGATGAGAGCCGTGCCCTTGAACATATACGCTGTGCTCAGCTGGATACGCTTCAGGATCTGCTGCCACAACACGGCATAAAGACCCATCACGGCTATCGCAGCACCGAAGAAGAGGATATACATCCACGAGAACGTCGGTTGCTGCGAAGCCAGTTTGGTACACACGCCCACGCAAGCGTAGAGCATATTGATGCCGATGAGGGAGAAGAGGTGTAGCGTGGACAATTTATTCTGCATAGCGAAGGAATTTAGCAGGATTGCCGGCCCAGATCTCGCGGGCGGGTATATTCTTAGTCAAGACAGCACCTGCGCCAAGCGTAGCGTAATCGCCGATAGAGAGGTTCTCTATGACCGTGGCATTCAGTCCGATATGTACTCCTCGACCAATATGCAGATAACTGCCCACAGCCGCCTGTGCAGCAATATGGCAATAGTCGCCAACCACATTATCGTGGCCCATCATGGAACCAACCATCATGAAGCAGTTCTTACCCAAGCGTGTGCCGGGCGACATGGACACATTAGGCATAACGACACAACCCGGACCCAGTTGCACACTTGGCGCTACATAGGCCATCGGGTGAACGAAAGTAGCGAGACGGTCATCGGGTATGCCCAGGCTCTCGAACATAGCTATCCGTTCGCGGTTGCCGTCGATGCGCAGGATTGTATTGATGAACCAATAGCCGTCCGCCAAGAGATGTTGGGCGTCTTCAGTACGACCGATGACGGGGAACATATCAATCTGTTCGCCCACCGGAGTGCGGTCGTTCAGATAGCCTGTCACCTGCAGGTCGGTAGCACCTATTCGGCGCGCGTGTTCGATAGCGGCAGCCACGATGGCACCATTGCCTAATCCCCCTAAGATGGCTACTCGTCTCATATCACTTGCTCAATTATATAGTTCGGACGTTGTTTGGTCTCCAGGAAGATACGGCCGATATACTCGCCCAATATACCGAGGAAGGCAAAATTGAGTCCGAAGAGGAACAACATCAATACCATCATACTGGTCCAACCTGCCAGCACATTGCCCATGATCTTGTAGATGATGAGCGCCAAAGCGGCAATCATACTGCCGAAGCAGAGCAAAGCGCCCATATAGGTGACCATCCGGATGGGGAACATGGAGAAGGAGAAGATGCGCGCGAAAGTGAGATTGAGCATCTTGCTCAGATTGTATCCGCTTGTTCCGGCAAACCGTGCGTCACGCTTGAGGGGTACAGCCACATACTTGCTGCCTATATAATAGAGCAGACTGACAGCCGTAGCCGTGCGTTCGGGGAAATTGCGCAACTCGTCCACCACGCTCTTTTTCATGACGCGGAAGATTCCCAGTCGCGGCATGGTGTGGATATCTGTTATGCTGTTGCTCACATGCTGGAAGAGTCGCGAGACGGCTATCTTCATGCGGCTGTCTTTGCGTTGCTCCCACTGGGCGATAGCCATGGTGGCCTGCTCGTTGGCCAGGAGTGCATTGATGAGCACAGGTATGTCTTCCGGGCGGTCCTGCAAGTCGCTGTCCATCAGTACGATCAGTTCTTTAGTCGTCAACGACAAGCCTGCGGCAATAGCGTTCTGCTGGCCGAAATTGCGGCTCAGATGAGCGATACGCAGATGCTCGTAACGGGTACGCTCGGACTGCATCAGTTGCCACGAATGGTCACGACTGCCGTCATCCACCAGGATAATCTCGTAGTCGCTCACTATCTCTCGTACCACAGCCGTCAGGCGGCGCAATAGTTCGGAGATAACCTCTTCGTCATTGTAGATCGGTATGACCACCGACAGGGATTGCTTATACATGTTTTTGTTCTCCAATTTCAAATCTTTTGTTATCGCGATAGATGAAATAGCCGCTTCGGTCGCCGCTGCATGTCAGATGATGCAGTTCATGGTCGGTCTGTTCGGCTGCCACTATCTCCGGGTATTTGTTAGTATGGTCTATATACTCCTTGACTTGCGGCGTCTCGGCACTCAGGAAAAAGACTCCGCTATGTGCGATGGCTTGCGGTTGTGGATGAATGGTTTGTCCCAATGCCACTTCAATCACGCCTTGCAGAAAATCGTATCCTGTACTGAGTCTCACCAGGTCGCTGCCGATGAAGTCTCCTCCCATTCGTCCACCTATCTCCATGACGGCTATGCGTCCTTCGCTGGTGATCTTATACTCGGAATGGCTGGCACCGCAAGTCAGTCCCAGAGCGTCCAGCGCGCGACGTGTGAGGTCGAAGATATGCGCTTGCGTGTCAGCAGGCAAGTTAGACGGCTGATGGTGGGCCAATTCTACGAAATGCGGCGCTTCGGTAGTCACCTTGTCGGTTATCTGCAGGGCATAGTGTGTGCCGTGGCAGGAAATCATCTCTACGCTGATCTCTCGTCCGTCGATGAACTCCTCCACCATGGCTTCGTGCTTGAACGATGCCTCTTGTGCCCGGCGTACTGCTTCTTCCAAATCAGCCCAATCTGTCACTTTGGTTACTGCCATACTGCCGCTTCGGTCGCTGGGTTTGACTATCAGTGGCAACTGAAGCCCTTCGCCTTTAGTACATTCGTCCCTTCGTCCATTCGCCCCTTCGCCTTTAGTACATTCGCCATCCACCATTATATATCCCGGACAAGGAACTCCGGCCTGCGCCAACGCCTGACGCATCAGATACTTATTGTTCGCGCGCAATGCCGATTCGTAACTATTGCCGCTCAGGCCCATGGCGTTGGCTATGTATGCTACTGTAGGCGCTGCCACATCACTGGCGATAGTACATATACCGGCTATCTGTTCCTCGCGGCAGATGGCGAGTATCTCTTCTTTCTCTACAATGCTAATGGGGTAGAACCGGTTGCATATATCCTTGCACACAGCTCCTTCTGCCCATGCGAAACAGATAGTTCGCAGCCCCATTTGTTTGGCCTTTTCGACCAACGGCCGTTGCAGGTAACCGGCTCCTATGATTGCTATTGTCTTTTTCATTTGTTGTTCTCTACTTGGAGCGTCGTTTGTTTTTGTTCTTGTTTGCTACGGGTTGTTCCGCCACTTTCAGTTGAATCAGGGCATACCTGCCGTTATGGCAAATAGGTCTGACGCGGGTCGGCACTCCGTAATGTTTCTCTATCTGTTCACGAATACGCGGGATGGCCGTTCGTTCACGATTGTATTCGACTGTGGTGAAGATATACATGTCGTCGCGCAGTAGTCCGCGGTAACTGCTGGCAACGGTGGTGTTGAACGGAATCCATGTCATCCATCCCAGCACATACTTACGGAATGGATAGTCCCACACGCGCCACGGATTGGCAGCTTCCATGCTCATGTATGTTCCCAGCGTGACTACATAAGCACTATCCGGTACGTATTGTTTCAGTATAGGTTGCTGCAGTCGTTGCCACTGGTAGCGAACATAATCCTTGCTCTCAGCCGTTTGTGCAGTCTGCCACACATACCATCCGCTGAGCATCATCATGGCAGCGCATAGCGCGTACTTGCGGCGTTTGCCTGTCGTGTTGGGCAATAACATATAATAAGTCACCAATATAGGCAATACCATGCACAGGAAAACACGGTTCTTGAGGAATCCGTCCAGGCTGACATGCACGATCAGGATAGCAACAAAGAGCGAGTAGAGTAGCAGAAAAACGTACTTGCGCTTGTTGCCGGTCGTGAGGATCATCATCGCCAGTATGATCGACAGGATAGACAGTTCGACCACATATTTCATCAGCCTGCGAACATTGAGTATCTGTTTGGAGAACGGCACGCTGCCCACCGTTGCACTCAGTTGGCGAATGGCCTTCAGGTCTATCTGCTCCGGGTCAGGGATGAAGCGCAGCAGTAACGCGTAGTCTATCAGGTCTATTCCTTCCGGCAAGTGACTTTGCACCTCGCGTGTATAGGCATTGGGGTTATCGTTGAGTTGCGCCCGTAGCAGATTGTATTCGCGATACGCACGCCATTCCGGGTCGGCATTGTAGGTCTGCGAATTGACCATTCGGCAAGTCACCACCAAACCCAGCATCACCACTATCGGCACATACTTGCGCCATTGACGCCATTGCAGTCCCAGTCTGTACAGGATAATCGGAACCATCAGTAGTCCAACCAGTCCTGCTGCTACAAAGCGTATCAGGGCGGCTATGATGACCAGCGCGGCGCCGGACCATTGTGCCCGCGGAGTGCCGCGTAGCAGCAATATACATCCCGCCAGACAGGTCAGACCGGCTGTGGTGGTGAACTGTAGCGCCACGATGATACGCGCCCAGATGACGTAGAGAGCCAGTAACCAAAGCGCTTTCTCCCACCGCGTGCGATTCTCTGTCCGCAGCAGACTGCAAACGATAATACTCATGGACAGAATATGCAGAATAGTGAACGTCAGCGTGTACCACTCAATACTATTGGTCAATCCGTACAACCAAACTAACGCACGACCATATAGCACATTGATATATACCAGATGATAATCCGGCGTGCCGCTATACGTTCCGTTAGCTATCATGCACATCATCACATCGTCGTTCTCCTCGTATTGCAGAGGAAGTACGACGGACATCAACGCGAAATAAGCGATGTTGAATAGCAACACCACACCAAACATGCCCCAACGGCACTGTACTATTTTGCGTATTTTTTCTATCAAAGATTGATTGTTTGTTATATTTACCTCAGCGCAACCTCAGCGCAACGTCTGCGCGTCAAAGTCCTATCGAGACACCGACGAGACACCGACGAGACACCGACGAGACAATCCTAGACAATACTCGAGACTGTTTCGGGGTTTTATCGGGGTTTTATCGGGGTTTTGTCACCCCATCAATTATCAATTATCAATTATCAATTGTCAATTGTTTTATCGCCTCCTTGATTCGGCGCATAGCCTCCTTGATTTGCTCCGTGCTGATGGCGTACGACAGACGGATACAATCGTCGCAGCCGAAGGCGGAACCCGAGACGCAAGCCACGTGCGCTTTCTCCAATAGGTATTCTACTATCTTGTCACCCGTTCCGAGTGCACTTACGTTCGGGAAAAGATAGAAAGCACCCTCCGGTATATCAAACTTAAATCCGGGTATCTCGGCTGCCAAACGGCAAATCAACTCTTTGCGTTCCTCAAACACCTTGCGCATCTCTTCTACGCAATCCTGACTGCCTGTCAGGGCTGCCTCTGCGGCCTTTTGTGCCACCATTGTTGCGCAGGTGATTTGCTGGCCTTGCAGACGCGCACATCCGCTGATGAACTTAGCATCCTTGCAGAGCATCCATCCGATACGGTAACCCGTCATCGCATAGGCTTTGCTTACACCGTTGATGACAATCAGTCGGTCTGCCAATTGTGGATATTGCGCCAGACTGACAGCCTCTACGCCATATACCAGCGGGCTGTATATCTCATCGGCCAGTATAATCACTTGCGGATGCTGCTCCAGTATGGCTACCAGTTCGTCCAACTGGGCACGGCTATAGACGCTGCCCGTCGGATTATTCGGTGTGCAGAGCAATAGCATCTTGGTTCTTGGAGTGATGGCTTGGCGCAATTGGTCCGGCGTGAGGCAATACTTATCCTCCATGCGTGTCGCAATATTGACCACACGTCCTTCTGCCACCTTGACCATCTCGCTGTAACTGACCCAACACGGCGTCGGCAGAATTACCTCGTCGCCGGGATTGATGATGGTCTGAATAGCGTTGTAGATAGCCATTTTGGCTCCCACGCTCACCAGCACATCATTGGCGGTGTACACAATCTTGGAACGCTCATTCTGACGCATGGCTGCCGCCTCACGCAAACCGGGCAATCCGCGCACGGGACCATAGTGAGACCAGTGGTTGGCTACTGCTTCTTGAGCTGCTTTCTGTACATGTTGAGGCGTGTCCATGTCCGGTTCGCCCAACGACATTCCAATAACATCGATTCCCTGTTCGCGCATCTGCTGGCAGCGTGCTGCCATCTGCAAACTCTGCGACTCAGCCAATCGTTCAATTCGATCTGCAATAATCATATCTTTGTACCTTTGTCAATTATCAATTATCAACTGTCAACTATCTACGCGCTGTGCGTTCTGCGCGTCAGTATGGAGCGCATAATCAGGAAGAAATATTTCCAATCTGTTCTGTGCGGATGTTCCAGGTATTCCGTCAGATACTTATCTTCGCTGGCAAACAGTTCGTCAAAGGTGTTAGGGTGATCGATGTAGAATGGCGGCATCAGTCCCGGCTTGGTCAGCGTACGTTTGTCCTGCAGCCACGCAGGATAGGAGTCAAACATCGCCTTGCTCAGCGGACGAACGCCCACCAGTTTCATGTCGCCTCTGATCCAGTTGATCAGCATAGGCAATTCGTCCAACCAATATTTGCGCATCACTCGTCCCCATGTCGTTATTCGCCAGTCGTCGTTGGACTTGTCTGCTATATCCATGCCACCACGTTTGTCGAACACGTATTTCTGAATGTATTCGGCGTACGGGTGCATCGTGCGGAACTTGTAGAAATAGCGTATCTCCTTGTTTTTCCACACACGCGGCAACTTGATCAGCGGACCGTACAGTTTGATTCGCTCCTGGGGATACGGCTGCGATATACGGCGTGCGAAGACATATTCGATATGTCCCATCGGAACCACTTCTTCTACGGCAAATCCGCAGAAATAGAGGCGTCCCAGCACTTCTGTCCGGCTCAACATTCGCTTGCGGCCATTAGTCACATCATAGTACAAACGGCTGGTTAGCAACATTCGCGGAATGACACGTTTGCGGAAGAAATACAAACCATAGGCAATCCAATTGATGCCGCGCGGATATTGTGTCAGTATTTTGCGTTTGATGTACTCCTGCGGACGGAAGCAGCACACGTAGCGTCCGTTGTCCGGCAGTTTCTGATTGACCATGCAGAATCGCTTGTTGATGCCGCGAGTGTCATTCATCAACGTCATATCCACTATAGTGGCGTACTGATAGTCCGGTATCTGGAGAATACTGAAGTTGTTGCTGTTGCAAACCACACGTGTCTGCATCGAGTCCAGATTGACTCTCTCTCGGAGCATGGCGTAGTCTTTTTCTATCGTGACGGACAAGACCGATTGACGGATGGATGCTATCGATTCCTCGCTGCGCGGCTCATCTTTGCGCTTCACAACAGCATTCACGCGTTGCTCAATCTTCATGACGGGGACTGTCATGTTGGTGGCGTATTTCCAGTAGTGTTCACCTATTAGAACCACCACTTCCATTGCGCCCACTATCAACACCATCCAACTGGCCACCTTGGGCGAGAATTGCCACGGCAGATAGGGCAATACCAGATTGCTCAATCCCACCATGATTCCAATGGTCAACGACAATGAACCCATTGAGCGCCACAAGCGAACCAAAACGTACGGACGGTATAGTTGCGCAGCCCAGGCTACCAACATCCACACGTTTGCCATTACAAGGAATAGCAATATATAACTACTTACTTCGGATTTCTCGTCTAACCAACGCCATAGCAGGCATAGTATTGTAGCGATTGTCCATAGAAAGATGTCTATGAAAATACGTTTGGTGATATGTTGTGCATTGCCGTTCTTACGCATAATAACCAATTTGGCCGCAAAGATACAACAAAAATTGCATATATGCAAATATCACGCAACTTTTTTTATGAGAAATATAAAAACCTCGATTTGCCTTCGATGTGAGTTCGATTTGCCTTCGAGTCGTTTACGGGACGGATACGAGACGATAACGGGACGATAGAAGATAGCAACAAGCGGTTATCCTTTTGTTCGGGATAACCGCTTGTGATATATGTGACGAACGTCTTATTGGATACTATTGATGGCTGTGCGAACGCGGCGGAGCGTCTCTTCCTTGCCGAGAATATCTGTGATGTTCCAGATATGCGGACCGCGAGCGGCACCAACCAGACAGATACGGAACGCATTCATAACGATACCGACTCCGTACTCGTTCTTCTCAATCCACGGCATAACTACGTTGTCCAGGTGCCAGCGGGTAACGGCATTGCCGTTCTCATCGGTTGTCTGCTCGTTCTTGTGCCAGTCTTCTTCGGGTACGTTTTCCAGCAGAGCAAGCAATTCCTGCATGTGACGCGGGGACTCCTCTTTCCAGCGCTTCTTGAGTGATTTCTCATCGTATTCCGTCGGAGCCGTAAAGAAGAAATTGGCTTGCTCCCAGAGTTCCGGAACAAAATTCACGCGGTCCTTGACGAGACTGATGATTTTGGCTACAATGGCTTTGTCCGGATTCTCGATGCCGTTAGCCTTGAGTGTCGGCACGAACAATTCTGCCAGCTCCTCATTGGAGTGAAGTTGCAGATATTGGTGGTTGAACCATTTGCCTTTCTCAAAGTCAAACTTAGCGCCGGACTTGCTGACGCGGTCGAGTGAGAACTGCTGAATCAGTTCGTTCATGGTGAACATCTCCTGATCGCCGGTATTATGCCAGCCGAGCAGAGCCAGGAAATTGATGACAGCCTCCGGGAAATAGCCGCTCTCGCGATAACCCGATGATACGGTGCCATCTTTCTGATTGTGGAACTCAAGCGGGAAGACCGGGAAACCGAGACGATCGCCGTCGCGCTTGGACAGTTTGCCGTTTCCGTCCGGTTTGAGCAACAAAGGCAGGTGGGCGAACTCAGGCATGGTGTCAGCCCAACCGAAAGCGCGATAAAGGAGCACGTGGAGTGGGGCAGAAGGCAACCACTCTTCGCCGCGGATAACATGGCTCACTTCCATCAAATGGTCATCCACAATGTTAGCCAAATGGTATGTTGGCAGATCGTCTGCGGATTTGTATAATACCTTGTCATCCAGGATGTTGGAGTTGATGACCACTTCGCCGCGAATCAAGTCGTGTACATGCACATCCTCGTTCGGTTCAACCTTGAAGCGAACAACATATTTGTCGCCTCGCGCCAAGCGTGCATCCACTTCCTCTTTGGACAAAGTCAGCGAGTTGCACATCTGCTCGCGCGTACGCGCGTCATATTGAAAATTAGCAATCTCCGTACGTTTTGCCTCCAACTCTTCGGGCGTGTCAAAAGCAATATATGCGTGTCCCGAGTCGAGCAGTTGCTTGACGTAAGTATGGTAAATCTCGCGGCGCTCCGATTGACGATACGGTCCGTGCACTCCAACGGCTTCAATCTTGCCGTTATTCATGCGGAGACCTTCGTCAATACCGATTCCCAACCAGTCGAGAGCCTCCAGAATATATTCCTCTGCTCCCGGAACGAAACGTGTTGAGTCGGTATCCTCAATACGAAGCAACATGTCTCCGCCATGCTGGCGGGCAAACAAATAATTATACAAAGCGGTACGCACGCCGCCGATGTGAAGTGCGCCGGTTGGACTCGGTGCAAAACGAACTCTTACTCTTCTTTCCATTGTCAGTTTTCAAATTAGCGTGCAAAATTACTACAATTTTGTGAGATACGCAAATTTTAATGATATTTTTTGTTCAAAAAGCAAAATGTCAGCGGGCAATCAGCCACTCTCACGACACTCTCGCGCCACTCCGGAATATCTTCTCCGAATGTCAAAGTGTAAAAGTGCTTTGTCCCCGTCATTACCCTCAAATATGACTCATATACGGCTCCGAATAGCTCGAAACAGGGTTATTTGAAAGGTGAAAATGTAATAATATGAAAAAAAATTACGAAAATCTTGTGTATTTGAAAAAAATGTAGTAAATTTGCAGCCTATTTTGAAAAAATAGATAATTAAATAATTGTAAATAGCTTTTATGGCAAGCGCTAGAGAACAACTTATCGAGGACCTCAAAGCTCTGTTGCGAGAGGATGTTACGGCCGTTAAGGACCAAGTAGAACACATCAAAACGCAGTTCTATCGTGAGTATCACGAGGAGATAGAAGCTGCACAACAATCCGTGCAAAAAGCGGCCGATGCATTGTCGGATACCGCTGACGCAGTTGCGGAGAAAGCACAATCGGCAGTAGAAGCCGCACAACCGGCAGTGGACGCGCTGGAAGAACAGTTCAAACAACTGTTGAGCGAATACAAAGCCAAGCGTGCCGAGGTGGCTGCTCAGCAAGCAAAAGAGCAAGCTGAGAACCTGAAAAAGAAACAGGCCCTGCTGGATGTGATGAAGACACTGGCTGAGGCTGAAACTGCTGATGTGATGGACAATGTGCAAAGAATGCGCGAGTTGCAGGCCGAGTGGAAGAACATCGGTCCGGTACCGGCTGACAAGGTGCAAGAAACTCGCAAAGCTTATCAGCAATACCAAGAGCAGTTCTATGACTTGGTGAAAATCAACATCGAGTTGCGCGACCTGGATTTTAAGAAGAATCTGGAGATGAAGACCTTGCTCTGCGAGGCCGCAGAACGCTTGCTGCAAAATGAGAACATAGTGGAGGCCAGCCGTTCGCTGCAACAACTCCATGACGAATGGGCAGAAATAGGTCCTGTGGCTCGTGAGTTGCGCGAAGATCTGTGGAACCGCTTTAAGGCAGCTTCTACGGCTGTTAACAAGAAACACCAAGAGTACTTCGACAACCTGCACGCCAAGGAGAAAGAGAATTTGGAGGCCAAGCAGGCTATCATCGAACAACTGAAAGAGATAGTTGCCGGAATCAAAGAGGAAGGCGCAAAAATAGAGTGGGAGAAACAGGCTGCTAAGGTGCAAGAACTGCAGGAAGAATGGCGCAAGATCGGCTTTGCTCCTAAGAAATTCAATCAGTCAGTATATGCTGAATACAGAGCCTTGTGCGACGAGTTCTTCCACGCTAAGACCGAGTATTACAAAGGATTGCGTAACGTGTTGGGCGAAAACTTAAACAAGAAACGTAGTTTGGTTGAGCGTGCACAAGAGTTGGCAGAAAGTCAGGATTGGAACGCTACAGCTGAGGCAATCCGTGCGTTGCAGATCGAATGGAAAACTATTGGACCGGTGGCTCGTAAGTATTCGGACGAATTGTGGAAACAGTTCACAACCGCTTGCGATACCTTCTTCAATGCCAAACGAGAGGCTGCCAAAGAGAGCCGTGAGGAGAACCGCAAACAACGTGTGGCAAGAGCTGCCAAGTCCGGCGAGAACCTCTATCGCGTTCGTGAGAATCTGCGTCAAGAGATCAAGGTGGCAGAGAATAATATCTTGTTCTTCAGCGGCAAGTCGAAGACCGCAAACAAGTTGGTCGATGATATGCAGAAGAAGATTGACGCGCTCAAGAAGCAGTTGGCCGAAGTAGAGGAGAAGATGAAAAGCGAAGAGTAAGATTGAATAAAGTGAAATGTCAGAACTGATTGTCTATAAAGGAGTTGAGATCCGCCAGGCGGAGCAGATTGTGCTGCACGACGTCAATCTGCACGTGGACAGCGGAGAAATGGTATATTTGCTCGGCAAAGTGGGTAGCGGCAAGTCCTCACTGATGAAGACCATATACGGTGCGCTTCCCATTACAGCCGGCGATGCTCGTGTGTTGGAATATGATATGACACGCATCAAACGTCGTCAGTTGCCGTATTTGCGTCGCCGAATCGGCATCATTTTCCAGGATTACAGACTGCTGACCGACCGTTCGGTGGAGGAGAACCTGCTCTTTGTATTGCGTGCTACCGGGTGGAAAGATAAGAACCTGATGCACAGCCATGTACGTGAGGTGCTCGAGCAAGTGGGAATGGAAACAAAAGCATACAAAAGACCCTATGAACTGTCCGGAGGTGAGCAGCAACGTGTTGTCATAGCGCGAGCACTCCTCAATTCGCCAGAGATCATCTTGGCGGACGAACCGACCGGCAATCTGGATGTGGAAACAGGTTGCGAGATCATGGATCTGCTCTATAGCATCAGTAAGGCCGGTATAACGGTGTTGATGTCCACGCACAATACACACTGGCCGGAACTCTATCCGGGACGTCATTGGGCATTTGAGAATGGGTTGATATCGGAGGCAAAAGTATGAGTATAAACGAGATACAAGACGAGATAATAGAAGAATTCAGCGTCTTTGATGATTGGATGGATCGCTATCAGTTGATTGTCGATTATGGCAGGGACCTGAAGAAGTTTGACGAGGCTGATAGAACCAATCAAAACCTGATAGAAGGTTGCCAATCGAACGTTTGGTTCACTGCTAAGATAGAGAACGGAAAGGTAATCTATAGAGGTGATTCAGACGCAATATTAGTCAAAGGTATTGTGGCGTTGTTGGTCCGCGTGTTGAGTGACCACACACCTAAGGAGATTATTGATGCCGACCTCTATTTCATAGATAAAATCCAACTGCGCGAACACTTGAGCCCGACGCGTAACAATGGCATCTTGGCCATGTTGAAGCAGATGAAGTTGTACGCATTGGCACTTAATAATTAGTTGTAGAGGCCATAGGCTCTAAGCGTGTTTCGCTATTTAATTCACTCCCGATAACGTAATATTAATTATTCATCGGTAATTATTCATTTCTAATGCAACTTCCTATTTATTTAGTGGGATATATGGGAGCCGGTAAGACAACTGCCGGACGATTGCTGGCCGAGAAACTCGGTTGGCATTTCGTAGATTTGGATGAAGCCTTTCGTCAGATACATGGTTATACTACTGCCGAATATATCCGCCAATTCGGTTTGGAGGAATTTCGAAGGAAAGAGAAGTATGTGTTGGAGGATTTGGCAGACCAAATTCCGTACGAAAAAGTGATATATGCTACCGGAGGAGGTTATCCGTGTTGGGAAGATAATATGGAGTGCCTGCGCGAGTTAGGTACAAGTATCTATATCCGTTGGTCACCGGAGCATTTGGCAAAGCGTTTGATATTGACAGACTTAAGTGAACGTCCTGTCTTGCAAGGAAAATCCGAAGAAGAGTTGTTGTCTTTTATCGCTCCGCAGTTAGAAGCACGTGAACCATTCTACTGCAAGGCCAATCATATTCTGGACGTAGATATCTGTGATGAGCGCTCTGACGAGCGTATCGCCGAAGAATTGTATGAGTTCCTCAAAGCCTAATAACGGCTATTTTATTAAATAGTCTAAAGATTTCTACTATACAGCAAAAATCAATGACTCAATGGTTTAGTATTCCCAAGTGTCATTGTCTGTCCACGTTATGCGACCCGTTTTTGGGTCAATGGTGGCGAGAGGAAAAATGGAGTTGATTGTTGGTTCGAGAGGGAAGAGATATTCTCCGTATTTATTATACACGCGCGCGCAGGAAGAACATTGCGGAGCACAGACGGTGGTGACAACGAAGACTTTGTCGCACACCTTAGGTGGACAATAGAATACCTCTATAGTAGCACTATCGTTGAGCTGCAAACGAAAATACTGATCTTCGTATTCTTCCAGAATAGTTACGTTTCCGCCTATCATCTTAAAGTCCGTCAAAAATTGTTTGAGTACATTGTTCTCGGCGGATGTTGCTAATGATAACAATAGTGTGGTTATAAGAAAAATCCTGCGCATATTGCCTATAGTTTATTCCAGTAGTGCTACAGCGTACGCAGCCATGCCCTCTTCGCGACCAACGAATCCGAGGTGCTCTGTTGTCGTTGCTTTGATGTTTATTTGGCTTGGGTTGACGTTCATCACCTGTGCCAGGCATTCTACCATTTGCGGAATATGCGGATTCAGTTTCGGGGATTGTGCGCAGACTGTGATGTCGCAATTGCCCAACTCGTAGCCTGCATTGCGAATCATCTCCATCACACGGCGAAGCAGTATTTTCGAATCAATTCCTTCGTACTCATTTCCTTTCGTATCTGGGAAATGGTAGCCGATGTCGCGCATAGCAGCCGCTCCGAGTATTGCGTCGCATAGCGCGTGAATGAGCACATCGGCATCTGAGTGCCCCAATAGTCCTTTGTCTGACGGAACATCAATTCCCCCCAACCACAATTTGCGGTCAGGGGTGAACTGATGAACATCATATCCGAATCCTATTCGCATAAGATCTTTATCTTTCTACTTTTTACTTCTTGTTGTTAACTAGATCCTTGATTCCGTAGAGGTCAAAGCCAAGTGTGAAACGCATTGTGTTGTTGAGCGGGTTGGTGTTTGCCAAACCTACACAATAACTGATATCCAAGGTTACAATCGAGAGGTGGAAACCTGCTCCGAATGTAATCACATTGCGATTTCCTTTGTAGTAGTTCTCGTAGCTATAACCCATGCGGGCAAAGAACTGTCTGTTGTAGGAGTACTCGATACCTGCACCCCAACGAACTTCCTCAAACTCTTCCTTAGCGCCAAGCGGTGCATCGCACAACGATTGGAACCAACCCTTTGCCGGGTTTAACTCTGAGTAAGCCTGCTGGCTCATTTGCCATGTGTCCTCTTTGTCAGGGTCAAATCCCTCGGTGAACTTAGACTTACGGGTCGGTACCAGCAGTTTGTTGGTCTCGAGGTTGAAGGTGATAAAGTTGTATTTGTCGCAAGGTAACTCGTAGCTGATACCCAGGTTACCGCTGGCAGGAATGAAGTTGCTACTTCCGTCATCGGCGTAAGTCATCTTACCACCCAAGTTTTTGAGGTTCAAACCAACAGCCAAATGGCTCGTTCCCATCGGCAACTCAATCGGCTGACGATAGTAAACAGCCACATCTGCTGCCATAGACCAAGCAGGATGCATTTCCGTACCACCGCCCATAGAACTGTTATAGCCGTTATTCAAATCCGAGTAGAGGAAACGTACGGCAACAGACATAGAAACATATTCGTGCAATTTGCGGAAATAACTCAAGTCGAGTGCCCATTCGTTTGGACGAACATTTTGAAGGACGACGCCGTCCATACCAGTCAACGCTACATCACCCATAGAGAAATAGGTAAAGCTGGCACCGATACCGCCGGCCAATTCACCGAAATTGTAGAAACCAGCCAGGTATGCCAGATCAATGTCACCTACCAATTGACGCAGCCACGGAGTGTAGTTTGCTGTAATACCACCCTTGCTGTACATATATGCGTACTTAGCCGGGTTCCAATACTGTGAGTTGAAATCTGCATCAGTTGCTACACCGACATCAGCCATGCCGGCTGCACGAGCGTCAGGTGCTATTGCCAATGACGGCATAGCAGTAATAATTGGGTTCGGAGTACGTTCTGTCTGTGCATTTAAAGTCATTGCGCATACTAACGCAGCGATTGATAAAACAATTTTTTTCATCTTGTTTGTTATAGTTTATATTTTTAGTTACACATGATTATTCAGCGATATGCTTCATAGGCTTAATCATCAATTATCAATGGTTAATTATCTGTATTTGTTACTTTGTGACTATGATTTTTCCTGCAGATGTGCTATATTTGCTTGTAGCAGACTTAATCTTTACCGTATATACATATACGCCCGGTGTGAGGCCTATTTCCGACAGATTGATACTTACCTGATCCGGATTGTCTTGCTTGTGACTCCATACCATTTGTCCGCTCAGGTTGTAGAGATATAGTTCGGTTTGCAGAGTCTCATCCGGCTGGTCGTAGTTAACTACCAGATTGATGAGACCGGTTGCTTGTACCGGGTTCGGGTATGTTGTTACTGAGCAGATAGATGGATCCAAGCCGGCATCTACTACAAAGTTGAGTGTCTGTGTCGTACTATTGTTGAGCATGTCCCATGCACGGAATGTTAATGTATGTGGGCCGTTGCTCATCTTCTCCATCAGATAGTTTACTTGTCCTTCCTGATAACTACCGCTTGCAGATGTGAAATACTCGTTGAGCGAATAGGTCATCTTCGGATTGTTATCCACAACCAACAACAACTCATGTCCTATACCGGCTCCTGCTGTATTTATTCCGTTTGCATCATACAGGTCTGCAAAGAAGCGCGGGGTCTCGTATGTCTTGCCGCCATCCTCAAAGGTCGGGGTGTTTAGATATATTCTCATCTCAGGACCCGTTGTGTCTGCTTTCAGTATATTGCCTGTTCCGCCCACTACGAAATCCTCATAGTGTCCGATGGCTTCCGCCAGCTCGCCATCGTCTGTCGTATATGCATAATACACAATACGTCCGTTGCCATAGTTGTAGCGTATATCCTTTGGAACCATGAACGAGTACTTGAATAGACCATCCTTTACGTCTGCTGCTCCACTGAAGATCGTATTGGGAAAGTCATTATATTCCAGGTTTATTTCCTCGTCCTCTTTGCTGTCATTGTCTCGCGTGTGAATGACTTGCATTTTGTCATAGACTGTTATCTGCACTTTTCCGTTGAAATCACTTACTACTACGCTATCCTCATCAATTATTCGTCCCTCTACCTGGTGGGTACTTAGTGCGTTCAGCGTGTCTATGTTCGTCGTGGTTTGCACCTGATAGTTAGTCGGGTAGTTGAGCCTCATTGCCGGGTCTCCAAGCAGAATGTATGCCAGTTTGTTCGGATCTGTGCCCGTGCGATTCTTTCCGATTGCAGTTGCTTCACCTAATGTCATTTCGTAGTGAAATGCATTTTTGTGGCCGAATAGCGTGTCACATACATTGCCGTTGAGCATGGTGTTTTGGTCCGCATATACGGTACGTGTTGCCGACAACACACCGATAGCACCGCCTATAGGATTGAGTATGGCGGCTTCTGCTGCAGAACGCTTGCCGCCGTCACAATGAGCAAAACTGCATGTCGCGAACAACCAGAAAGAGTGATTCTTGTTGTTCATTTGCTCTATCTCATTGATATTGAGCATCGACTCGTTGGTTATTGCATTGTAACCGCCGTGACCTGAATAGTCGAAAAACAATGCTCCGTTCTTTAGCAGATTGTTTAGCCTGTTCTTGGCTAACGGATAACTCTCTCCACTCGCATTCACCTCCTGCGGATATGCGTCCAGATAAATCTTGTTGACTATGAAATCCGGATTCTTCTTCCTTACTTTCTCTGCTCCGGATTCTGCTGTCTTGGTATGTTTGCCATGTTCTCCGTCATCGGCCAGGAAGATGATTTGGTTTTTCCAACTGCCTGCGTTTGTGTTGTTGATGTACGCTATCAGTTTGTCCACCACTTTGCGCGCCTCTTTCGCGTTGTATATTGGCAGACGTCCAACGCCGATGTCCATGCGTGCTTGTGAGTCAACGGTTCCCTCATTGTCATCCAGCCATCCGAAGTAGTCATCTGTCATGTATGCATCTACTTCGTTGGTGGAGTTCTTCGACTCATAAGTCAGCATCATATTGATACCCGAGTTCTTCAGTATTTTGCGGTGATCGTACGAGCCGTGTCCCATCAGCAGCAACCAGCGCGGCTTGGCTATCGCGGCTCCGTCCGCACGGTCATACAGCATCTTCATCAGCCAGCGGAATGCTGTTGCGTCCGGCGTTCCGGATGAGAACTCGTTGAAAACCTGCTTGTCGGTTACTACTGCCCATGTGATGCCTTCCTTATCCTGGTGAGCCTTAGCTAAGTCCTGCGCGGCCGCTATGATATCACTCGAATCCGGACAAATGATGACGTAATCGATGTTCTTCAGTCCATGCAGGTTCTGGTTCTCTACATTGCCCACTATTTCCGCTTTCACGTAATTGCTACCTTGCAGATTGACAGCAACATACTTATGCACATCGTCTGACTGCGTACCCACCCAAAGCAGCGTGTCGCCTCTCATCGTAGTCTGCATTTTTTGTATATTGCTCAGGTCCGTGATATCCCATATCTGCATGTTGCTGTTCGCTTTGCTCAGGTGAAAACGTACCGGCACATAAGTGCGGAAATTTACGTTCGTCTGCACATTCATCCAGTCTCCGTTCATTACCAGCGAACATGGAGTAGTCATCTCTATATAGTTGATCCAGCCTTGTCCGACCGAATTGTTCTTGAAGGTGATATTCACCACTTGTCGTTCGGCCACATTCTCTGCTCTGAACGAAGCATTGTTGGTTCGTGCCATGGTGTAGAAGTCTGTAGTCGAAACTGGCGCTATTCTGGTACTATTGCTGGTACCATTCATCTCAATTGAGAAGAACGACTCGTTCGCTGACGAATAGGCGGCTAATGGTATGTAAACCAGACTTTTCTCGCCCACTAAGGCATTCGGAGTCTCGAATGTAAACGAACGTTTGTGACCGTTCCTTGTGAATCCTTCTCCGTACATCTCACGGCCACACCCGCTTTCTCCGGTTCGATCTACCAGGTTCAACGAATCTTTCTCATGTACTTGAAACAATTGGTATGTTGTTACTTCTGTCGGCGTTCCCGCGATGGTTTCTCCCTCTGTCGGCGCCAACATCTCTCCGACATTGTCTGTAAGCATGTAGTAACCGAAATCCGAATATACGTTGCGCGTGTGGGCGTAGCGCGCGTCATTATAGGTGTAGTCTATCGGACCTTGTACCCAAAAGAGAACATAGTCGCCGCCGATATATACGGGAACTTGTGGCAGATCATCAATCTTCTTTTGCGTAAAATCTTGCTCCAACATTGCGCCTCCGTATCCATATACACGCAGTTGTTGCGGATTCAGGCCGGCTTGCTGTAGTTGACTAAAACTCATACGACACACTCCAGACTCGCTCACACGAATCTTTACCCAATGACCGCTGCTCAATACTGATTGCTCAGTATAACTATGGATGCCTGCCAACATCGGCAAACTCAGCAACAACAGCAGCAATATGTTTATGTGTCTCTTCATTTTATTTTGCAGTATAGTTTTTCTTCTCCGTTTTGCTTCATGCTTATCACTTGGTCTCGCACTATGGGTTGCGGCGCTTGCTTGGCCTGAATGTAGATCATGTCGCCTTGACGTATGGTCATCACTTTGCTTGCGTGCGCTATCGCTTCTTCAGGACTTATCAGCCATTCTTTCACCCATTCGTTCATTAACTCGTTCACTCTTTCACTTGTTAACTCGTTCACCATCATCCATTCGCCTATGGCCAGCGAATAGTCGAACGCTATTGCTTCTGTCCAACTGCCGCCTTCCTCATGTGCTTTGCGCAACAGGTCTGCTGCCGCAAAATCTATTCCCGGAGCCACGGCATCGTAATACCTGCACGCAAAACGCGGTGCTATCTCCTTGCCCAAACGGCTAACGCGTAGTACTGCGCACGGAGTCATCACCGGTTCGTTGGTCCAATCGGGGACAAACAGAGGCTTGCGACCATTCAGCAAACACGAATCGCCCTTTAACACCATCTCCCATTCATGACTCTCGCCATTCGTCTGTTCGCCCATTCGCCCACTATGACTTTCGCCATTCGTCCCTTCGACCATTCGCCCATTATATTGTACAAATCCAATGATTTTCATAAACGGCTCACAAAAGTACAGTTTTTTTTTGATATGTGCAAATCTATAAGAAAAAAGTGTAACTTTTTCTTTAAAAAACGCACCTTTTTTTTGATTTTTTTGTGATTTTTACTTCGTAACTATAATTTTTCCGGAAGATTTGCTATACTTGCTTGTCGCGGATTTGATTCGAACGTTGTAGATATAAATGCCCGGAGTCAACCCGATTTCCGGCAGACTGATACGTATCTGGTCTGGGTTGCCTTGCTTGTGTTGCCAAACCAACTGACCACTCAGGTTATACAGGTACAATTCTGTCTGGAGTGTTTCGTCCGGTTGGTCGTAATTGACAACTAAGTTGATGATACCTGTCTCTTGTACCGGGTTCGGATATGTCGTTATCGAATATATCGAAGGATCCAAACCTGCCTCCACTACGAAATTGAGTGTTTGGGTCGTACTGTTGTTTAGCATGTCCCACGCACGAAAGGTCATGCTGTGCGCACCGTCCGTCATCTTTTCCATCAGATAGTTGACTTGACCTTTTTGATAACCACCATCAGCGGCGGTGAAATATTCGTTGAGCGAATAGGTCATCTTCGGGTCGTTATCCACAATGAGCAACAAGTCGTGCCCTATACCAGCGCCTGCTGTATTGATGCCGTGTTCGTCATATAGGTCGGCGAAGAAACGCGGTGTCTCATATGTCTTATTACCATCCACAAAGACCGGTGTGTTCAGATAAATAGTCATCTGCGGACCTGTCGTATCTGTGGATAATATACTACCCGTACCGCCGACTACAAAGTTCTCGAAGTGTCCGACGGCTTCCGCCAAATCCGATGGTTCGGTAGTATATGCGTAGTAAACAATACGCCCTTTACCATAGTTGTAGCGTATATCTTTCGGAACCATAAAAGTGTAATTGAACTTGCCGTTCTTCACATCCGCTACGCCGCTAAAGAGCGTGTTAGGATAGTCGTTGTAAGATGTTGTTTTCGCCGTGCTCGGGTCGGAATCGTTGTCGCGCGTGGAAATCACCTGCATCTTGTCGTAAATAGTAATATCTACCTTGCCGTCAAAATCGCTGACTACTACGTCGTCTTCATCTACAATCTGTCCATCAACGTGTTGCA
>JAILDU010000038.1 GCA_024689005.1 Paludibacteraceae bacterium | reverse complement strand
TTTCGAACGTTGAGATTAGATAATCATTTCTATTCCTTTTTATCTTTTTATATAATTGATACCATGTTGCGTTTGTCTTATCTTCATTCGTTAAGTCACTCCAAAAGTATGCTGCATAATTATCTGCAAAAGTTATAAACGATTCTTTTGAATCTGGGTAATGCCAATAATAACGTTTATATTCTTTGATAGCAGTCGTTGCATCAAATGCGGGATCTCGTTGCACTTTATAAATTCGTATTGGCTTAGACGCTAAGCAGTTAGCGCAATATAGCAATAACAGAACAACACAAAAACTATTTATGATAGAACTGTTTCTGATATTTTTGTAAAAAAATCTCTGCATTTTTTTTGTCAAATTTGATGTGTAATAAATCCATGCGCGTACCTTTATCATTAGCGTATCGTAGATGGTAGGCTGGTTTTGTTGACCCGTTCAGGTATCCAGTAACAACCTTGGGCATATCAGAGTCTCCTGGCCAAGCAATTAACCTACCTTTATAGTATTTTTCTCGTGGATAGAATAAACCTTGGCCACCTTCATATTCGACATTATACAACTTACCCGCTATTATGTTATCTCCTTTCACTTGGAAGGAAATTAAAGGAGACTGACTTATTTCTGTTTCAAAAGGGGATGAATGGTTTTTCAAATATTCTTCTTCTTTTTCGTATGCAGCTTGTCTTATTAGAGCATCATCTAGAATTTTGTATATTTGACCTTTCAATGAATTAGATGACAGTCGATGGCCGAAGAGGCTATAGTATACACCATTATATTCTTTGGTGGCGCCCATATATGTTCCTTTGATTTTTGCCTTGTCAAGATCTGCTTGAGAGTGTATTTCAGCATTATATTTAAACTCTCTCTTTCCTGCGTCATTAAATATTGAATACCAATCTCTTCCATCCGGGTCGATGGCGTTGAGGAAGTTGTTGGCACAATAGGCGTACGGCGAGATGTGGTAGTACTGCTCGCACAGCGGGTCCATGCTGGTGAAACGGCCTATCGTTGCGTAGTATCCACGGAAACCATAGTCGTAAACATTGTATTCCGAAGTAGGAGACTCTACAAACTCTTTACCGTTGTACAAATACGGTTGCTCGCCACGTTCGTATCCCAATTGTGTCGGAACGCCGCTGGCATAATGAATCGTGCTTTGTACCATCGTGCTTGCCTGCGAGTTAACCACCGCACTAATATGTTAAGTTTTTATATCAATTTCGGGTGCAAAGGTAATACTTTTTTCTGACATGCGCAAATAAAATAAGAAAAAAATGATATTTTTTGTCGTTACTTTTCGCTTATCTTATTGATATACATGCGCAAGAATATATCCGCAACCATGTACTGCTTGTTTTCTATGGTTACTAGGTCTAATTCTAACAAGTGTTTGATGGCATTTTGAACAGCACTAGACGACATCAGGTGATATTTGCGCAAGAAAGCACCGCTCATGATTTTTTGAACTTTGCCTTCTTTAGCGATAGCAAATAGTAGACTCTGTTGGCGTTCAGGCACATGCGAGAGAACACGCGCATAGCGAGGAGTTTCTGATTCTATTATACCATTTACTACTATTGCCAAGGTTTGCCTGTCTGCTTTTGTGCCTGCAGACATTTCATCGAACAGCTCATGGCAAATACGCTGCATCACGTATGTATTGCCTTCTGCAATATGATAAATCAGTTGCACTAATTCTTTGTCAACATGTCTGTCGTACTGCTCAAACCAACGGCAAGCGAAGTCAACGTACTTGGCTTCAGGTATAGAAGTCAGTTCCATGTACGATGTACTATTGTAGAACGGACGCGATGACGAGTTGAACATTTCTTCCAACAGATGACGTTCGCTACCTGAAAAGATGAATCGTGCGTTGCGCATGTGCTGAATATGGCTGCGTAGCAATGCTTCCACATTCTTCTCCGGATACTTGGCTATCTGCTGGAACTCGTCAAAACAAACGACACAAGGCTTGTCTGCACTCTCCAGGTAGCGAAATATACTCTCGAAGGTATATTCAGCTTGCGCGTCTTGATTCATCGACAAACCAAATTGGGGCATATTGCTTAGCGGATCGATTGTCATCGTAGCCGTAAGCGAATGAACAGCAGACAAAAACTGGCGCACAAATTTCTCTCCCTTGCTCTGCAAAGCATCGAACACACATCGGCCAAACGCAAACGAGAAGTCTCTCAACGAAGACGTGTGAAGCAGATCCACATAAAAGAAATAGAAATTATCGTTCATTTCCGGAAGCTGACTGCAATGTTTCACAAGTTTTGATTTTCCCATGCGCCTTGCAGACACCAAACATATATTCTCTCCTCCTTGCATGCCCTTGATAAGACGTGCAATTTCCTGCTCTCTATCGCAAAAGTACGGAGTCGGAATATCTCCAACCAAGACAAAAGGATTGTTTATCATAATATGCTGATTGTTAGAGTTAACGACGACATGTGCATAAAATTACCAGAATTTAATTACCAAAAACCGATAAAATTCATTTCGGGTGCAAAGGTACTACTTTTTTCTGAATTGTGCAAATGAAATAAGAAAAAAATGATATTTTTTGTCGGAGTTGTTTCGGGGTGTGGAGAATATTGGATTGGTCCAAAATGACCAAAAATGATTCAAAAATTATTGAAAATTATGATTGCCGGGTAACCGGTGGGGGTTAGGCCGAAAGAGGAAGATTGAAGCATATTTAGGCAGGAAGAGGGCAGATCGAACTAAAATCGAAAGCAATACGAGAGTGATACGAGAGTATGTCGAGAGTAATTCGAAGCAATCCTAGACTTTACTCGGGGTTTTATCGAGGTTTTATCAGGGTTTTGCTAGGGTGAAAAGTCGCTATGGTCCCGGCGTGATCCGCTGACGAACATACTAATCACATAATAACAACATAATAATCACATAATAATCACATAATAATAACATAATAACAATGGCTGATTAAAACATAAGAATAATTGGATGATTTCTTTTAGTCCAAAAAATCCAAAAACGGACAAAAAATCAAAAAGAAATGATTGATATTTTAAAAGAGTCAAAAATTAGGGAAAAGATGAACGGGTGAACGGGTGAACGGATGAACGGATGAAGAAGTGATTTTGTAGAGATAGAGAATGAGTAAATTGACATTTTTTGAGCAAGAATTTGCGTATTCGAAAAAAAAAGCGTAAATTTGCACGCAATTTTGGATTTTAGCACAATGAAAAAACTAAACGTATTGATTATGGCAGCTACGGTATTACTGAGTACAGCCTGCGCAAACAAGCAACAAAAAGAAGAAGACAAAGCACCCGTCACCAAGCCACAGATCACTATCGAAGGCGGTCGATTGACTCCTGAAGGACTATGGGCCATGGGACGTATCGGCAGCGTTGCTGCAGACATAGAGACAGGTCTATACGCGTACACCGTCAGTTACTATAGTGTGGAAGAGAACCGCTCCACTACATGGATTCGTATCTGTAACCGCTTCACCGACAACGGCGAGCCGGAAGTGTGCGACGAGTTTGTCGGTTCAGACCCTGCATGGTTCGGCAGTAGCGGTTGTCTGGCATATAACAAAGCAGGCAAACTCTATCTGCGCCGCGACAAACAAGACGTAGAGGTGAAAGGAACGGAAGACATAGAGGGTTTTCTGCTCTCCCCTATGCGTGACAAAGTGATAATCATCAAGCAAATCAAGACCGTTCCCACCACCCAAGACAAGTACGCTGACCTGCCACTCGCCAGCGGACGCGTAGTCAACGACCTGATGTACAAGCATTGGGACGAGTGGACGGAGACAGCTCCACAACCGTTAGTATGCAACCTGCAGATAGAGTACAAAGGTGAAGGAGAACAGATCAAATCCGCCAAGATCAGCGAGGGCTACAATATACTCGAAGGGACTGCTTTTGAAAGTCCGATGAAGCCATTCGGAGGCATAGAGCAGTTGGCATGGAACCCTAATAATGAGGAGATTGCGTACACATGTCGCAAGAAAACAGGACTCGACTATGCTATCTCGACCAACAGCGATATATACATTTATAACGTACGTACGCGCACGGAAAAGAACCTGACAGAAGGTAACGGCGGTTACGACACCAACCCATCCTATTCGCCCGACGGACAATGGATAGCCTGGCTGTCGATGGAGCGCGACGGATACGAGAGCGACGAGAACCGACTGATGATTCAGAACACTCAGACGGGAGAGAGACGTTTTCTGAGCAAGACAATGGACACCAACGTAGATGAATACACATGGTATGGCAGCGACAAGCTTCTCTTCACCGCTTGCCGGCACGCCGAGGAACACCTATATTGCGTCAACCTGAACGGACAGACACGCAAACTGACCAATGGTCAATACGATTTCGTGCTGGGAGACATATGCGACAAGGACGTCTATCTGTTGCGTCACTCGATGCGTGAGGCAAACGAGATTTACCTGCTCGAACTGCCAAACGAAGAGGCCAACGAGGCAGCCAAAGAACTGACACAACTCACACACGAGAACGACAATATCTACAATCAGATAGAGCGCGGAGAGGTCGTTCCGCGTTGGCAGAAAACCACCGATGGCAAGCAGATGCTCACCTGGATCATCTATCCGCCGCATTTCGATCCGAAAAAGAAATATCCGACTATTCTCTATTGCGAGGGCGGACCGCAAAGTCCTGTGTCGCAATTCTGGTCATTCCGTTGGAACTTTATGATGATGAGCGCGGGAGACTATATCATCGTGGCACCTAACCGCCGCGGTCTGCCGGGCTTCGGCAAGGAGTGGAACGAAGAGATCAGCGGAGACTACGGAGGACAATGTATGAAGGACTACTTCACGGCCATAGACGAGTTCTGCTCCGAGCCATATGTGGACAAGGATCATCTGGGCTGCGTCGGTGCCTCGTTCGGCGGATTCAGCGTCTATTGGATAGCCGGCCACCACGACAAGCGCTTCAAGGCTTTCATCGCTCACGACGGTATCTTCAACATGGAGATGCAATACCTCGAGACAGAAGAGAAATGGTTCGCCAACTGGGATATGGGTGGCGCCTATTGGGAGAAAGACAACGAGATAGCCCAGCGCACTTTTGCCAACAGTCCGCACTTATTCGTTGACAAGTGGGACACGCCTATTCTCTGTATTCACGGAGAGAAAGACTACCGCATTCTAGCTAATCAGGCCATGGCGGCTTTTGATGCCGCTAAGATGCGCGGTGTGCCCGCAGAATTGCTCATCTTCCCCGATGAGAACCACTGGGTACTCAAACCGCAAAACGGCATACTATGGCAACGTGAGTTCCGTAACTGGCTCGACCGTTGGCTCAAAAACAATTGATAATTGATAATTGATAATTAATAATTGAAATTGAATTATGAAATATTGGTACGATTATAAAATCAAATATCAGGATACAGATGACCGCAAGAAATTGCGTCTTTACAACCTGGAAAATTACTTGTTGGAAGTGGCAGGCACCGTAGCAGATGACCTCGGTTTCGGCATTGCACATCTGCATCCGCGGGGTTGGACATGGATTCTGACGCGCATGACAATCGAGATGAAAGAACTGCCCGGACCATGCGAGAGAATATGGTTTGAGACCTGGATAGAAGGCAATGCGCACATGCTCAGCACACGTGATTTCCGTATCTATGTGGGCGAGGAGAAACGCCTGATAGGACAATGCAAGAGCGTTTGGGCAGTATTGGATTTGGAGAAACGTGAGATAGTCAATTGCTTCGAAGACCCTATCTTTGAGAACAGCGTGGATGGCGAAGTGCTGGAAGTGAGCCGCGTACGCATGACCACCATCCCCGAACCAACAGCCATTGTGCCGCACAAAGTGGTCTATTCAGACCTCGACTACAATCGTCACTGCAATAGTTGCAAGTATCTGGAAGCCATGCTCAATGCATGCCGACCGGACTACTATGGCAAAACCGTCAGACTGGATATTAACTATCAGAAAGAGGCGATAGAAGGCGAAGAGTTGCAAACACTCTACCTGACCACCCCGGACGGCATTCAATATCAACAGAAGAACGAACAAGGAGAAACAAGTTGCTCGGCTAAGATCACTATCGCATAAGCAGAACAATCATCTTAAACACAAGTTTATAGCAATGGATACAATTGAGAACAATGCGCCCCTGAAGCGTCCGGTTGAACTGGAATGCGACGTTGTCCGCTTTCAGAACCAAAAAGATAAGTGGATAGCCTTCGTCGGTCTCAAAGACGGACAGCCATATGAGATATTCACCGGTTTGGCCGATGACGAGATGGGCATAGCGCTTCCTAAATCGGTCACGCAAGGAAAGATTATCAAAGTGGCGCAAGAGGACGGACACCATCGCTATGACTTCCAGTTTGTCAATACACGCGGATTCAAAACGACAGTAGAAGGACTGAGTTACAAGTTCGACCGCGAGTTTTGGAACTATGCCAAACTCATCTCCGGTGTGTTGCGCTATGGTATGCCTATTGATCAGGTCGTACACATGATCAGCGGTTTGCAAATGGACAACGACTCCATCAACTCGTGGACAACAGGCGTGGCGCGCGTACTCAAACGATACATCCCCGGCGCTTCTACTGATGGAGACACAGACGACGTCATGGACAATTAAACAACAACTTAATACAACCGAGAAGACATCCTTTAGGGGTGTCTTCTGCGTTTTATAGCGGGCAAATCACCACAAATAGGTATAGACACAAAGCAGAAATTCACGACATTTGGGGATTGCCCATATCACAAAAAAGCAGTACTTTTGCACCGTCAAAAAACAACGAAAAAAGTATTAGTTCTATAATTTATTTTGCAAAAGTATGAAAAAGATTTTCTTTGTCGCAGCGCTGGCGTTCAGCGCAACGTTGATGGCTCAGGAGAGCATCAATTGGTATGACGTAGTGGAACCGCTGAACAGCATAGAAGTGGGTACCACTTGTTATGAGAATGTACAGGTGAACGAAGCAGGAGACATTTTTCTACACGGAACCATCGGTTCAGTGGGAATGGATCCGCACGCGATTGTAATGGACGACACCGTTGCAACAGTAGCATTCAAGGAGAACCAATCCAACACGAACACAGCCCCGTTCTTTATCAAACTGAACGAAGCAGGAGATGTGCAATGGATGGTAGTCAGCAACGATGGACAATTCAAGTCACATGCCGGTTTGGCGTTGGCAGATGGTGGAATGTTAGTTGCAGCAACAGCCCATCAGTCGCAGGCCAGTGTCATTTCTTTTGCCAGCCATTACACCCCTGCTAATACGGCCAAATACGAACAGCCGAAGACGCAGTATGGATTGTTGCTTAAAATAGCTGCCAATGGCAAACCGGCTATTCTCACCAAGATTGAGCAAGCGGAAACAGGCAAAACAGATGGTATCGCGTTCAATAATATTGTAACAGACGGAACCGACTATTATGTTCTTGCCAGACTGAAGAGCAAAGTGTCTGTAGCCGGAACAGAGTTGGCTCCGAGCGAGGCAGGTGCGTGCTTGGCAATTATGAAATTCAATGCCTCCGGCGCATACAAAGGTGCATTGCTCACAGATGGTGTATCGCTGACCTCATCCACAGCCAAACTCGTCTATGCCAACAGCAAACTGTATCTCGTTTCTAATTTCAAGGGTACTACTGCCAACACCTTGACACTGGGTTCAGCCTCTGTTGCCGTTCCAAATGCCTTAAACAACATTGCTGTCTTCGAAGCAAACACAGACCTAACAGGTTCGGCTATTCATGTAATAGAAGGTTATACATCCGGTGGCAAAAACAGCATGACGACTTATGGCATTGTGGCTACCGACAGTGCGCTCTATATCAGCGGGTTCTACATGGGAGGAATCACCACTGCCGATGGCGCATTGAATAATGAGACTAAGCAAAATGCAGCTTTCGTGGTCAAATATGACTTGAACAGCAATACTGCTACACGAGGATTGATGATGAAGGATGGAACCGGCATCTGTTGCTTCCAAACCGACGGATTACTCGCTAAGGGCGACAGTCTCTATGCTTATTACTACGATTGGACTGCAACCGGCGACCGCATCTTTTTGCAAGCCATGGACGGAAATCTGAAGCTTGGTTCACGTATCGGCTTAATCAATACCGCTTCCATGACAACCACACGCGGGGCTGCTTTTCACGGGGACAACCTCATCTACACCGCTTATATCAAGGGCGTAAATACGCTCTCGGCTGACAATAGCATAAACTTTAACACTTCTGCTTTCCGCGGCTTGGTAGTATCACAGAAAGTGATCAACAAAACAGCTACACCAGCTCCTGCTGCACATGAGCAGAAACAAAACATTAACAAACAAATCAACAACGGGAATGTGTATATCCTGAGCAACGATGACATATACACAGTAACCGGGTCAAAAGTAAAGTAATATGAAAAAAATTCTATTGATGATGGCAGCTGCGTTGATGGCGTTAACAGCCTGCCAACAAACCAAATCAGAACAACCGACTATATATTCGGTTGATCAAGTCTATGCACAAGGTGATTCATTGGTGGGAGACACCATCTATGTAGAAGGTTTGTGCATGCACCTTTGCAAACATGGCGGAAAGAAAGCATTCTTGCGCAGTAGCGAAGAGGGCGAGTTCATTCGTGCCAATGCTGCATGCTTCGACTCCTTTGCCGGAGAATGCGTCAACAATACCCTGCGCATAAAGGGAGTTCTGCGCGCTATGGAAGTACAACCACAACCGGAAGCTACCAGCAGCGCAACACAAACAGCCACAGAAGAGCATAAACATTCAGAAGGAGAAGCTTGCGATGTATGCGCCAGCGTACGCAAGTACTATATGGATGCTCTGAGCTACGAAATCCTAACGGAATGATTTAATTGGGTTAATAAAAAGTAATTCCTGTATGGAGTGCGGCCTGCCAACTATGGCGGGCCGTATTCGTGTAATAGCGCATAGAAGCCGCCGGCTCAACAAACCACGAATATCTGCTCTTGATAGGAAAAGCATAACGCAAAGACAATTCGCCGGAACAGATGTTGGAGCGCATATAACCGGACAATTCGGCAAACATATCCTTGTCTTCCGGTGAAGAAATAGATTTCAACAGATAATGCAGGGCAGCTTTCATGGTTATTTTGCCGAGAGGAAGTCCTATAGAATAATCGGCATTGGCACCGAAGAAATATTGACGCTCATCATAATTATTTACAATAGATAGCGGAGTATAATAACTGCCATTCACCTCTCCATACAGATGTTGACGGCCTATGCGATATATCACTCCTCCTGCAGCCAAGACGCGCCAACAGAGATCTGCATATCCGACTTGTCCTGACAGGGAATGCGTGCTCAACGAAGACAAAGGGATATAGGTATTGTCGTGCAATTCTTTGGTTACACGCATTCTGTCATAGTCTATTGCTGCAATCCATCCTTTGGCGTGAGGCATACAGTACAAATGTACACCCGCCGTGTAACCGTGATAATAACTCAACTTCTGGCTCCCGGCAAAACGACTATAGTCCACTCCGGGGGCAATCATATGAAAGATAATAGCTTCGCCCAATTCGGAGTAGAACTTGATAGCGTTGCTCTGCTTATATCGCCCACCCTGCAACGCCACACCAAACGCATAGTTATTCCACCTATACGCCACAGACGCATCCACACGAATATCCGCCACTTTGTTCTTGGGACGCGGATCTACGGAGCGATAACTCTGTTCTGCACGAAACTGCAATGCAGCATGCCACATCACATGCTGCCTAAGCATTCTATACCCACCGCGAAAGTAATACGACTCTGTGCGTAGCGGCCCGCCTATAGTGTCCACTGTCAGATACGGGTACAACATACTGCGGTCATTATTCTCCACCCAACGGTTTTCAAGCGAGTGCATCCAACTATAGGATGCCTCGCCGAAAACACGGTGAACAGAGTCCATGTCATATATTGATTTGGCTCCGATGCAGAAACCGGCTTGCTGCACGCCGTCCACCGACATTGTGCTTTGACCATAATTTCCGTTTATATATGCTTCTGTTGACGCGGAGTCTGTCAATAGTGTCGTCAGTATTAATAGTAATTTAATCATGGAAATAATACGGGTCTGCTTGTTGAGCGGTCAGAAAATCTTCCGTCGAGTTGTTCGTATCCTGCAAACGCTTCACTCCTCTATCGTCCATATATTGCTTACGTCTTACGCTTTTGCCATAACGGGTCTTGTCCTGCCCGTAATCAGCTACGTACGTATAGCCCGCATCAATATAATCTGCCGTCACTTGCCATTGATAGGTAGTTGCAGGAGCCGTATTAACAGCATCAATTATCCATTCGTTAGGGAATAAATAGGCTGTGCTTGACATATCAAATGTACCCGCATCAGTTACCAATTGGTAGTCGTACTTGAAGAAATAGTCCTGCAGATATTGTTCGGCCGGTATTCTGCCGATGGCAAAAGCCTTGTGACCTTGGTTGTGAGGTACCCAAATAGTCAATGTATAGCAATAGATCTTCTCCATATTCTCTACTTCCGGATTATCTATATCCGTCACATATGCATTAGTGGACTCGTCATACCATTCCACGTCAGCCTGGCTTAAGTCAAACGAATTGCTGTTGATTGTTCGATGGTCAATAGCATTGTCAACGATAAGGAAAGTCTTACCGGGAGCCACAGGATGCTGTTTGCCATTGCCGCCGACACGATAAATGGCATCTATCGTCATAGCGCTATCCATCATATCCGGAGTAACATCTTCCTTACGAACAGTCATATACTCTGACTCCACCAATACCAAACCATCTGCATAAAGCACACTGTCCGAATTATTATATAGCACAAAGTACTTATCGCCGTTATACTGCTTCCCCTCAGGAGTGATGCTACCCGAGAAATAGACTTCAGCGATAACGAAATCTTTCGTCGGATAGACTATTGTGGTACGCATTGCCGGAACGTCACATGTCTCGGTTATACTGACATTGCGGCAATACGTCTTCAGTTTGACTTCCAGGCGATTGAGAAGCACTTCTTGCGAGAACGTGAAATCATAGAAACCTTCCTCCAAACGGATATTGTATACCAGAGTCGTATCGTCCACTCGATTAGCAGTACTAAAGGTCTGCGACGTATTCAGGTTGATATTTTTTACAGTAAGAACTGCATCGCTTATTCCCGAAAAAGTCGTGTCTGGCAACAAGATCGTTACTGCCACATCGTGCTTGACTGTTTGTTTGGGATTGTTCTTTTCCGGATGACATGCCGCGAGCATTAGCACGGCGAACAAAACAATTGAATAGATTGTATAATTTCTCATAATAATAATGTTGTTAATAAATAAAGTTGTTTTTTATATTTTATATATGTAAATTTATCTCCATGCCGAAATACGAGCTGACATTTCGATGAACAGTAACACCATCCACATCATAATCAGGCATGTAATCCAGCAGTCGATTGACATAAAATGCTATGTTGGCATATTTTGTCACACTCTTTTGCACACGCAGATTGAGGTATCCGGCAAAGGGTTCTACACGACGGCGAAATGAGTCTTTATTGTATGTAAAAACCAAATGCTGCAACATCGAATCCGTATAATCAGCTTCCGTATATGGGTGCAACAGCCCGTCTTCAGCGTCCATATAAGAAGTCGGAACACCGTTCTTCACCATTGTTTGAGTGGCCATCATCCAGCACAATTCAAATGTCGCGCTGACCGTCAAACCTATCTTCGGAATATGCACATCGGCTATGATATTCGTATTAACATTTTCGCGTATCGTACCATCATTCCAGTCGTACAATCCTATATAGCGGTCGCTGACTGCTTTGCCGTTCACTACTGCAGTCAGGTTGCCGGCAGAGAACATCGATACCGAGTTTTGGTATTCCGTGCGCAGCCATGCCCCATTGATGGTAAAGCGTGTGTGAATAGTCTCTATTCGCGGACTTTGGTATTGCCACTCCACACCCTGCTTTTTTATGCTGCTTCCGTTCAGCGGTATGGAATATGTCATCAGACGAGTATAGTCGTAGCGCTCTTCGCCGGCCACAATATAATAGTGCACAGGCTCACATTGCACCCACGACCGAAAGCCGTCATCCATATTCTCGCGAAAATATGTGATATTCAGATTGTGCTTATCTATCTCCAAGCCGGCACGCACTTCCCATTTCAGATTGCGCGCAGGACGAAGATCAAAATTTATCGGATTGACTATGCGCGTATAGATATTCATCACTGTATCTTTCTGAGTTACTGTCAGTTCCGATGATTTCAGATCAAAATACAACCTATTCGGATACAGCATCAGCAGCGTCGGCATCTTGGTGTGCTGACCGACCGAAGCGCCTATGTGAACATGGCCCTTCTTTACAGGGATATTCATCGTCAGGTTGGCTCGAGGATCCAGATAACACTTGCCATGCATCGCGTACGTCTTGTCTATTCCGAGCAACGAAGCTCCGCGCAAACCGACAGACAAATCAAACGAAAGCATTTCACACACGGGTAACTGTATCTCATCTTGTATGTACCACCCCAACTGATTGCCGGCCGGTATATCATAGTACGCACGCGGGCGAAAAGCCGTCTGGTAGTTCAGCGGGCGACGCATATCATAGACCTGCCCGTTGCCATAGTTCTTGTCGTATTTCCATTCTACGCCGACACCTGCTTTGTGCTTCAGCAGCCATGTATCGAAATAGAACTGCGCCTTGGGACGAACAAATATATTTACCGGCAATCCCTCCACTGAATGATGTGCCACGTACTGATATGGCAGCAGTTCGACCGTCGCGTTTCCTTCCTGCATATTGTCTATGGCGGGTTGCACGGGAGTGGTCAGTTGCACAAACCTGGATTGTACTATTCTGTCTCGTTCTGCCGACACATTCGCTTGCACGGACGCGCTCCACCACTCTTGAGACGCGTTCGAATATTGTATACTATTGCTCCACGATGCCTTGTGATACTCGCTTCGGTAACTGTCCTCACGATTGTAATGGATATCCGGGTCCACTTTCTCTGCATCTATACTGCCTGTATAGTCCAGATTGCTTTGCCACTTGATTCGATAGTCTTCGGCCTTCCATTGTTGTTGCAAGCGCACCGAACCCGTTATACGCTGATAATTCTCCAGCGTATTGGTCGGATCTGCTTTCGCGTTGAGATAATCCAAAGCAAAATTAAGCACGGTTGCTTCTTCGTTCCACCCCACTCCTTTGCCCACAAAGAACAACTTACTAAAGCCGTCGGCTTTAAATCGGGCGCGCCAGGGAGTCGGCTTTGTTGTGCGTTCTATCTTCACTAATCCGGATGTTATATCGCCGTACTCCGCATTGGCCACGCCGCGTATGATCTCCACTTTTTCAATATCATCGGTAGATATCGTACGCATGTCCACTCCTTTATTAACACACGCGCGCGAATCGTCTTGATTACTCGTGCCGCCTTGTATATACTGCATGTTAGCGTCTGTACTCATTGGAGCACCGTCTATAACAAATCCCGTCCCGAGCGAACTCGTCGAATATTGGTCATTACTCGTCCCGTCGCACGCTTCGCGCAAATGAATCGTATTGCAATTAGTCAGGTTTGGATCTTTGATGCTCGCACCAGGAAGCATATTCGTCAAGTCGGTAAAGGATGACGGTTGCAGATGTTCCATGGCTTCTTTGCCAATGATACTTGCACTACTGCTGTTCGTCACCTCTTTGGCTGTCACCACAACTTCCTGAAGTGTGAACATTCGTTCCAAACTATCCAACAATACCTGTTGAGCGCTATCTAATACTAAACAATCAGGCGGCGATGCATGAAGCACCGCCCCCTGAAACAACAATAAACTACAGATTATTTCTATCCTCTTATTCACGGTGCAAAAGTACTGCTTTTCCGCCACATGCACAATCCCGTAATGTTGTGAATTAGCAACGCCTCTTTTCCCGTTTTCTTTTTTTCTAATACCACATTATGGGTATCACAACATCATTAGCACCCATAAACACTCCACATTACCCATTATTATCAATTGTCTTATACTAGAAAAGTTGTCTCTTGGAACCATACCAACCCATCCCCAAACATAGTCATACCGCCCCATCCGTCTATCACCATTTGTTGTGATTTTGGAGTTCTCTGTTGCGGGAATGCCTTATTTTTGCTACCTTTGCACTCGTTTTTTGTAAATCTACTATGACTAATGACTCTGTTATAGAATACGACCACGTGACGCACTACTACGGCAAAAGACTCATCTACAGGGACTTGTCTTTCTCAGTACCACGCGGACGCATCTTAGGACTGCTCGGTAAGAACGGCACCGGCAAAACCACTACTATCAACATTCTCTCCGGCTTTATCCAACCTCACGCCGGTTCGTGCCGATTGCTCGGCTACGACACACGCACTATGCCGGCACGAGAAAGAGCGCGGATAGGCTTGTTGCTCGAAGGTCACGTACAATATCCGTTCATGACCATCGAACAGATCGAACGTTTCTATGCTCCGTTCTTCCCACGCTGGAACAAAAACGCGTATTACGAGCTTATGCGACTGCTAAAAGTAAAAGATTATCAGTCGCTTAGTCAGATGTCTAACGGGCAGCGCTCGCAGGTGGCGCTTGGATTGCTCATGGCTCAAGACCCTGAATTGCTCATCCTCGATGACTTCTCCTTGGGACTCGATCCGGGCTATAGACGCCTGTTCGTCGAGTATCTGCGTGACTTCTGCAAACGCGGCAACAAAACAGTCTTCCTCACTTCGCATATCATCCAAGACCTGGAAAAACTGGTGGACGACTGCATCATTATGGACTACGGACGCATCCTCAAGCAATGCCCTGTCAGCGAACTGATGAGTCCGGGTAAAACACTCGAAGACACCTTTATTGACCTGACGGGTAAATACTAATTTCTGACAATATGTTGAATGCTATATTTTATAAGGAGTGGCTCAAACTACGTCTCTATTGGGGCTTGGCTCTTTTGATACATATCGGACTTGTCTCCTATTTGCTTCTGTCGCTCCGCTCTACTCTTCACACCTCCGGTGTCGTAGAAACATGGGCTACCATGATAGGCCGTGATGTTCTAATGATCAACACAATGATGTACTTGCCACTTGTTACCGGCGTTTGCATCGCTCTTTGTCAATGGTTGCCGGAGATGCAGAACAAGCGCATCAGACTCACGCTTCATCTGCCTATTGATTACACGCTCAGCATCGGTCTTATGCTTCTTTGCGGCATTGCCGGACTCTCCGTCCTGTTTGCTACTGACGCAGCGGTCATGGCTATCACACAACAATTCTGGTTACCGCGTGAACTCGTCACACGCACTTGGCTCACTTGCCTGCCGTGGTACTTAGGCGGACTGATTGCTTATAGTATCACTACGTGGATTATTCTCGAGCCACAATGGCGGATACGATGCGTCAATCTCCTCATTGGAGTTCCGCTCGTCGCACTCTGCTTTCTGTCTTCACAACCGGCATCTTACGTACGAATGACTCCGTGGCTCATTGCACTTCTCATCGTAACGGCATGCTTGCCTGCATATAGTATCTATCGTTTCAAACTCGGTAAACAATGAAAATCATTAAATACGTAGAAATTGCTCTCGCACTTATAGTGGCAGTGTGGTTGCTGCCTGCTCTGTACGAATTGGTTTTCCCGCGCACAGATAACTCTCCCTTTGTGCTTTATTCATGCCTTGACAGCACGTTCATTCGTTTCGAATACGACAACAAAGACATGCACTATGTCGATTTCCGCGGACAGGAATTCACCAAAGCCGAAACTGACTCACTCTTGCCTCTTTTCTCTTTCAGACAATTGGTGGCAGAAGGACGCTTGCCGGATTCCATATTCGGCATAGCGCTTACACCTAAACTGATTCAGCAGAATTCTTTTCATTTCAAGACATCGCCTAAGCAACTCAACAAGACGCCTATTGGACTTTACACATTGTTGGAGTCGGCCTCCGGACGTGTTGACCTCCAGTTGCCGCCGGATGTCTTTCGGCTCACACAAGAGGGACTGGAGTTCATCAATTGTGAGACCAATAGTATCAATCGTGCCAAGAGTCTGTCTTTCTCGCGCGAACTGACAAAACATGGATTCTCTTTCCCCGTGCAACTCATCTGGGGCAATGCCTCCACACGCAAGGACTATGACAATGGTTATCTTCTCACAGACAGCAACAACCGCCTGTTTCAACTCAAAATGGTTAAGGGAACACCGTGGGTAAGAGAGATTAATTGCGGAGATACGGAAATCAACCGCTACGTTCAACTGTTTACTGTCGAACCTGCTAATCGTGCGCTCGTTGGACTTGTAGTAAGTGAAGACTCTCAACTATACGCTGTCAGAAGTAATGGAACTTTAGCGCATATCGATATTGACGCCTATGACCCGCAATCGATGCAAATATCCATCATTGGCGATTTACTGCATTGGACTATCACCATTTATACGGCTACCGATTCGCGCTACTACGCTGTTGATGCGAACTCATTCAAACAAGTGGCGCGAGAGATTGTGCCGGACCCGGAACTGCCGTTAAGTCGGAGAATAGAGCATTGCTTGCTCCCTATAAGACTGCGGTTCAACTCTTGGCAAACACAACTCATCGCGCCCAATATCAACAACGATTAAATGGATAAAAAAGAGATTTAAGGTTTGATACCGACTATTGTGGCATCAGATGCTCCCTTACGATAGACCTGGATATCGGTAAATCCGGCCTCTGACAAATATTGTTTTATTTGCTCCGGGGTATAAACTATCATACCCTCTACCACATTAGTCCATACGGAATCATTTTCTACTGCTTCCACTATGACGGCAAAGCGTCCATGGGGTTTCAACACTCTGTGCACTTCTTGCAGACAATGAGCCAGATTAGGCCAAAAATAGATTGTCTCTACTGCCGTAACGAGATCGAACTGGCGATCATCATAGGGCAATTGTTCAGCACTTCCCTGACGGATAAACACGCGTTTGTCGAGCAACGATGCATTCAGCGAACAAGCTTTGCGCACACTTTCCTCTGAAATATCAATGCCGTAAACCACTCCGCCCTTGCTTCTCTTGAGCAAGCGTTGTATGGTTGCGCCACCACCACAACCTATATCCAGCATTGTCCAACAATTGTCAATACTGACACAATCAAGTCCCCAATTGGTAAGCGGACCATGCGACACATTCATAAACTTAAGCATCAACTTACCCAACCTGCCCGCAGGACAAGCACAATTGGTAAAGAGTTTCTTCATCAATTCCATAATATTATTCCTTTCATTAACGAGTTCAAAATTCGTTGCAAAAGTACTGCTTTTTCAGGATTTCCGCAATCCCGTAATGTTGGGTTTTTGTTTTTCTGCCTTTATACCTAATAATAGGTATTGCGTATTTGCAGAAAAAGTTGTACCTTTGCACCCGAATTGATTTACAACACACTCAGACATGGATCATTTACCACACAATCCCGCCATATTGGTATCGAGCATCAATATGCTATTGAGAGACGATGAATTTGAATCGCTCGAATCACTATGTTCGTACTACGACACTACTTCTGATGAGATAAAAGCTTCCTTGCTGGAAGCCGGATATGTATATAGCGAGTCACAAGAGCAGTTTCGTCCTATAGGCTTTGATTCATAACATTCACCAACCCAATTGCTTATGTACGCTATTTCTATTGGATTACTCGTTCCACTACTGGGCACAATGCTCGGCGCAGCGTTCGTATTCTTCATGAAGGAAGACATGCCGGATCGTCTGCAAAAGGCATTGCTTGGTTTTGCGTCCGGAGTCATGGTTGCAGCCTCTGTCTGGTCATTACTCATACCGGCTATTGAGATGGTTCATCACTCCGATGCAATGCAGGTTGTTCCGGCTGCATTGGGGTTTCTATTGGGAATAGGTTTTCTTTTGCTCATAGACGAACTGACACCGCACTTACATTTGGGTGCCAAACATCCGGAAGGACTGCGTTCACGCATATCCAGGACCGCTATGCTGGCATTGGCTGTCACCATACATAATCTGCCTGAAGGAATGGCAGTGGGAGTGGTCTTTGCCGGAGCATCTAATGGGAGCGCAGACATTTCTATCACAAGCGCGCTGGCTGTTTCTATCGGTATTGCTATTCAGAATATACCGGAGGGAGCCATCATCTCCATGCCGATGCGCGCAGCAGGCAATAGTCGCTGGCGCTCATTTATCATCGGTTCGCTCAGTGGAGCAGTAGAACCCATAGGAGGATTGCTCATTGTGCTGCTGGCTTCTCTCTTCATGCCCGCCATGCCGTACATGCTTGCTTTTGCTGCTGGAGCGATGATGTATGTTGTTGTAGAAGAACTGATTCCCGAAGCATCAGTCGGCACGCACTCTAACCTCAGTACAATCGGTTTTGCTGTCGGCTTTGTCCTTATGATGGTTCTTGACGTCATCTTGGGATAAATCAGATTGTCATCGTAATGGAACAAAAAAAAGAAAGAGGCTCGTTTGAACCTCTTTCTCTTCATTTTTAGTTTTCTCCATTATTTTTCTGAGCAACAGCTTGCGCATTTTGCTTACGAGCACGTCGCTTAACCGAAGCTGGGGCCTTAGTCTCCGCAGCAGATTTCTCTGCTGGTTCAACAGGCGATGCTTTGGGTTTAGCTGCAGAACGAGAGCGTTTGGCTTTCTTGGGTTGTTCTGTGGCATCGACTGCTGCACTCTTCTCCGGTTGCGAAGCTTTCGGTTGCTGAGAAGCCTCAGTCTTAGGCGCTTGTTGCTTAGCAGCCTTCTTGCGACGCGAAGCTTTCTTCTTAGGCTGTTCTGCCGAAGTGACTTCCGTCTCCTGCGGCTTATAAACCTTAGGTTGTTCCGCTTTTTTTGACTGCGGTTGCTCCTCCTTTTTGGGCTGTGGTTGCTCTATTTTCTTCTGCTCTGCCTTCTTGGTCTCCTGTTTGGGAGTCTCTTTCACTTGCTTAGGCGTTTCTTCCTCTTGTGGTATTTCGTTCTGTGGATGTTTCACCAGATTGCCCTTAGCATCATAGAAACGCATTTCCAACATGCCGAGAGCTTGGTTTTCAATCACACGCACACCGAATCGGCGACGCCATTGAGCCTTGAGCGAAGTGAACCAACCACGGCTGACATAGGCATATATATAAGGATGTAAATGTAATTGCAGACCGCGACCATAGTGCTCGCTCATATGCTCACATTCCTCTGCTATTTGGTCATTGAAGAGAATGGATGGCTGTATTCTGCCCTTGCCCATACAAGTCGGACAGGTCTCCATCACATCTACCTCAACAGCCGGGCGAACACGCTGACGCGTTATTTGCATGAGGCCGAACTTGCTGAGCGGCAATACATTGTGTTTTGCGCGGTCACGCTCCATCAGCTTACGCACATAATCGTACAATTGTTGCTGATGTTCCTTGGTATCCATGTCGATAAAATCGACAATGATAATACCGCCTATATCCCTTAGTCGAAGTTGGTGAACCAATTCGTCTGCTGCAAGCATATTGAATTGGAAGGCATTTTCCTCTTGGTCTTCATAGAGTTTCTTGCTGCCTGAGTTGACATCTATAGAGAACAGTGCTTCGGTCTTGTCTATGATGAGATATCCACCATGCTTGAAACCGACCGTTCTACCGAGTCCCGTTTTCATTTGACGGGTGATGTCGAAATGGTCGAAGATAGGTTGCGTGCCCTGATATAGTTTGACAATCTTTGCGCTCTCTGGAACAATGAGTTCCAAGTAATTACGCACATCGTCGTAGATGTCGCGATCGTTAATCTGTATAGAGGTAAAATCCGGGCTAAGCACATCGCGGATGATTCCCAATGTGCGTCCCATCTCCTCGCTAACCAGACTCACCGGTTCGCTGTGTTGGAGAGTCTTGATAGTCTCTTCCCAACGCTCAACGAGCAATCGGAGCTCGTTGTCCAATTCAGCAACACGCTTGTCTTCGGCTACAGTTCGCACGATGACCCCGAAACCTTGCGGCTTGACGGAGAGCATCAGTTGCTTTAGACGCTGGCGTTCTGCCTCGCGTTTAATCTTCTGCGACACCATAACACCGTCGGCAAAGGGAATGAGCACAATGTTGCGTCCGGCAATAGAAATCTCAGCCGTCAGACGTGGTCCTTTGGTGTTTATAGGCTCCTTAGAAACCTGAACCAGAATAGGATCACCCACTTTGAGCACATCGGCTATCTGTCCCTCTTTGCCCACCTCCGGTTGACGTTGTATCTTCTGAATCAGCGGTACACGTCGGCGGTCGGAGACGGCCTTGGTGACATAGGACTGCAGCGTTCGAAACTGTGAACCTAAGTCCAAATAATGGAGAAAAGCTTCTTTTTCATGACCCACATCCACAAAGACAGCATTCAACGCGGGCATAACCTTCTTGACACGACCATAATAAATATTGCCAACAGCAAAATTGTCTTGGTCACGGCGCTCACGCGCCACTTCCTGCAATCGGTCATCCTCAGTCAGCGCTATTGCTATCTCCTGCGGCTGTACGTCCACAATCAATTCGCTTTTCATACTTGATAGGGATTAATTAAATAAACAAAAAGCTTTGCGGCAGTTTGCCTTCACTCAGGCAAACCTTAAGCCACAAAGCCGCTGGTCTGAAACCGCCAATTACTTATGCTTATGACGATTCTTACGCAGACGTTTTTTACGCTTGTGCGTGGACATCTTATGTCTCTTATGCTTCTTTCCGTTTGGCATAATTGTTAATGATTAAAAAAACGTTATTATAAATATTATTTTTATTGTCTTCGATTCGATTATCGTACCTCGTCCATAAACTCAGCAGCTGGCTTGAAAGCCGGAATTTTATGCTCAGGTACCTGGATGGTAGTATTCTTACTGATGTTGCGTGCTACCTTTGCAGCGCGAACCTTTGTGATGAAACTTCCAAATCCGCGGAGGTAAACATTCTCTCCCTTTGCGACACTTTTTTTCACGTTCTCCATCGTCGACTCTACTATTATTCCGATCGTTGTCTTGTCGAAACCAGTCGAGATGGCAATTTCATTAATGAGTTCAGCTTTAGTCATGATTTATGATTATTTTTAAGTTATTGGCGAAAAACTCTGCAAAATTACTATAAATAATTGAATTACAAAAGTTTTTCGAAAAAAAAATTTCAAAAACCGTTATTTTTTTGTAATTTTGCACCCGAAATGGAAAAATTATATAATCATTTATATGAATGGTACGCCGTCAACCATAGAACGCTCCCTTGGCGAGAGACACAAGACGGCTATCGTATATGGTTGAGCGAGGTTATTCTGCAGCAGACTCGTGTGCAGCAAGGAATAGACTATTACTTGCGTTTTGTGGCACGATGGCCGCGTGTAGAAGACTTAGCCGTTGCGCCCGAAGACGATGTGTTACGCGAATGGCAAGGATTAGGATACTACAGCCGCGCACGCAACTTGCACAAGGCTGCGCAGATGATAGTAGAACGCGGTTGGACGCCATTTCCAACGCGATTTGAAGATATCCGACAATTACCGGGCGTGGGAGACTATACTGCCGGGGCGATTGCTTCGTTCGCATATAATCTACCCTTCCCCGCCATGGACGGCAATGTGTATCGCGTGCTGGCACGGCTGTTGGACATAGACGAGCCCTTCGACACAACCTCAGGAAAAAAACTATTCCGGGCTAAGATGGACGAGTTCTTTGATAAAAATCATCCACGCTTATTCAATTCCGCTATTATGGAATTTGGAGCACTATATTGTACGCCGACGCTTGGAGACAACTGCCTATCATGTACCTTACGGCCGTATTGTCTAGGATATACCAACAAGACTGCAACACTTCTCCCTGTACGCAAACAACGAACGCAGGTTCGAGACAGGTGGTTCGACTATCATATTTATGTTCTCAGGAAGAAGCAAAGAACAAAGGAGGCAGAATCGGAAACAGAAGAACTATTTACACTAATCCGTCAACGCGAGAACCCCAAAGACATATGGTATCATCTCTACGAATTTCCTTGTGAGGAACTGCCAAGCGAAAAAACGACAGACCACGACACAGCACTTTCTCTCACGCACGTGCTCTCGCATCAGCGTATACACGCGCGTTTTATATTACACAAGGTGGACACATTGCCGCAAACAGCTGATACTCTGTGCGTAGCATGGCACGAATTGGATCACTACGCTTTGTCACGTCTCACTCTCAAAGCGATAGAGAAAATGGGAATGAAGATAGGCTGAGATTATCTCTTTTTGATAGAATCGAAGCCTGCTCCAAACACTCCTGCTACGTTAGCTTGACTAACAAATGCGTTTGGATCAATATCATGCACAAGGTTCAATATCAGAGATGCTTCCGGCTTACGTGCCAAGACGGAAATAACCTTAACCGGTTTCTGCGAGTACCACCCCGTTCCATCCAGCACAGTAACGCCTCGATTGACTTTGGTATTGATAGCCGTTGCAATCTCGGCATAATTACCGGAATATATGAAAATATGCACCGACTGATGAAAGCGTGCTATAAACCAATCGACTGCCGCTGTATATGCTACAGTCATGCACACACCGCACAGCACTCGCTTGATCTGCAGATACATAGGATTAATTCCGTCATGCAACATTCGTTCCGGAACGGGCAGAAAAAAGGCTGACAGGATAATCAAAATATCGCACACCAGCATGATATTTCCCACTGATATGTCACGGTAATGATTGATGATCATTGCCACTATGTCTGTGCCTCCAGACGATCCATTGCAAATAATAACTGCTCCCAGACTGAGTCCAAAGACAAATCCGCCTATTATAGCCCCCAACCAAGGATCTGCAATGATAGGTTCCGGTAAGATAGGTATAACACGATACCAAAACGAAATAGCCGCCACACCGACCATCGTTCGAATACAGAAACGCCAGCCGACAGTCAAACCGGCTATCAACAACAATACCACGTTAAAAAGAAACGTTGTCAACCATACAGGGATGGCTCCGTTATACTCGGGAAAGAAAGAAGGAAACAGGCCTTGCGTTGTATAATAAATGATAGAACAGATACCCGTCAGTCCGCCACCCACAAATGCATGTGGCAGCAACACCCAATTGACCATCAACGCCATGGGGAAAATGCCGAGAATGATCACTATATACTCAAATACAACGCGTCCTTTGAAGGAACTCGACGCATTGTGCGGGTTGACAAAAGAAGAGAAACGCATATCTTTCTTAAAAAACTCTATTCACAAACAATTATAAATAATTACTTACCGGCTGACATCTGGTCGAATCCCAAACCGAAAACGCCACGCACTTGGCTCTGACTGACAAAAGCGTTAGGATCAATAGCACGAACCAAGCGGAAGATTGTGGCCGACTCATATGAACGGGCAATGGTGGTCACTACTTTCATCGGCTTCTTGTTATAACCGCCCTGTCCCTCCAAAAACGTGCAACCTCGGTGCGCTTGTGTAATAATTGCCTCTGCTATTTCATCGGGCTTTTGCGTGAAAATCATGAACTGGACCGACTGACGCATTCTATTCATAACCCAATCTATCGCCATCGAGCACATGAATGTATAAGTCATACCGAAGAGTATTTTCTCTATGGCGCCTTGCAGTCCGGCCGCTTGAATAGTCGGCAGGAAGAATGCTGACGAAATGACTATCAAGTCAGCCACCATCAAGACACGTCCCATCGGCAAATGATAATATTTGTTTACTATCATCGCAATGATGTCTGTGCCGCCGGTTGAGCCGTTATTCAAAAAGCACATGCCCAAGAAGCAACCTGTGAACACACCTCCTATGACTACTGCCATAAACGAGTCTGAAAGCAATGGCACAGATGCGATAGGTATAACTTTTAGCCAGATAGTGAGCCACATGGTTCCCCACACCGTTCGCAGCGTATTACGCCACCCCACCGTGAAGAATGCCACTCCAAGCAATATAATATTGAGCAATGCGCTACTCAACCATATAGGCATAAAGGCGTTGGTTGAGAAATAGATGATCTCGCATATACCCGTTACGCCGCCACCCACAATCGAATGGGGCACCAACAACTGATTGACGGTTATCGCGTAAGGGACAGTACACAACACTATCATTACCAATTCTTTGGCAACGATGAACGGCAAGGTACGCTTGTACTCTTTGATTTGCTCTCTCAGTCTCTGATTTTTTTTCATTCTCCGAATTTAGCTATGAGATTACGGTCGCCAAAACCATTGTCCACACGGCCTACCGGGCACCAGAACTTAGTCTGCGCAACCCATTCTGTAGGATACGCAGCCTGACGACGTGAATAGGGATGCGACCATTCGTCTGCCACTACTTCGTACTCCGGATGGGGAGCATTTAGCAGCACATTGTCTGCCTTATCAGCCTTGCCGGACTCGATATCTGCTATCTCCTGGCGAATCTGCAGCAACACATCGCAGAAACGGTCTATCTCCACCAGCGATTCGCTCTCGGTCGGCTCTACCATCAGTGTGCCGTGGACCGGGAACGAGAGTGTCGGTGCATGATAGCCATAATCCATCAGACGTTTTGCTATATCTGCCTCGGTGATACCGATAGCGTGGAATTGGCGACAATCGAGTATCAATTCATGTCCCACACGGCCATTCTTACCTGTATAAACAATGCCATATGCGTCTTTCAGGCGCTTAGCCATATAGTTGGCCGACAAGATTGCTGCAGCCGTTGCATGTCGCAATCCTTCTGCGCCCATCATAGCTATGTATCCCCATGAGATAAGCGCCATGTTGGCATTTCCGTACAAGGCTGAGCTGACACGGTTGGCATCCTCTGTCGGCAGACAATCAGCCATCGCATCCGTACAACATACAGCTCCGGCTCCAGGACCGCCACCGCCGTGAGGCGAGGCAAACGACTTATGCAGATTCAGGTGACACACATCTGCTCCGATATACGCAGGATTAGTCCAGCCTATCTGTGCATTCATGTTGGCACCGTCCATATATACATAGCCGCCGTTTGTGTGAATTATATTCACCATCTCACGTATTGCCTGCTCAAAAATACCATGCGTAGAAGGATACGTAATCATGCATCCAGCCAGCACTTCTTTGTTTTCTTCAGCCTTCTGTTTCCAATCGGCCAAATCGGTATTACCCTGCTCATCACAATTGACTACGCAAGGAACAAATCCCGCTTGCACGCACGAAGCCGGGTTGGTTCCGTGTGCAGAAGCCGGGATCAAAAGTACGTTGCGTTGACTTTGTCCCAATCGACGCAAATATTCACGTATTACAACCAATCCGGTATATTCACCGGCCGCTCCTGAAGTGGGCTGAAGCGTGCAGGCATCAAAACCGGTTATGGCACACAACTGCTCTTGCAACTCCTCCAATATAGTCTGATAGCCCAAAGCCTGCGACTGCGGAGCTAACGGATGAACAGCCATCAGGCCGGACAGGGTAACAGGAATCATTGCAGCTGCAGGATTCAGTTTCATTGTGCAACTGCCAAGCGGTATCATGCTGGTAGCCAGACTGATGTCTTTTCGATCGAGACGTTTCAGATAGCGCATCAACTCCGTTTCGGTATGATAGAGTTTGAACACTTCCGCTTGCATATAATCCACCTCTCGCACACGACTCTCATCTATTGCCCACAATCCCTCAAAAGCTTCTTCGCTCTCCTCATACTGAGGCATATTGCCGCTACACGACGCAAAGAGTTCGATCAGGTCGTTCATGTCATCTATGCCAACGGTCTCATCTATAGACAATCCCACCCAACCTTGTGCATCGTAATACAGGTTGATTCCCATTGTCTCTGCTGCTTCACGCAGACGCACTTGCCATCCCTCATCATCATCGCGTGTAATACGCAGCGTGTCAAAGAACTCGGCATTCTCTTGATTAAATCCGTAAGCCTGCAACATCTCGCTCAGATAGACAGCGCGACCGTGAATACCTTCGGCTATCTCGCGGATTCCTTCTGCGCCATGATAAACACCGTACATTCCGGCCATCATAGCAGACAGGGCTTCTGCAGTACAGATATTAGATGTAGCACGCTCACGTTTGATATGTTGCTCACGAGTCTGCAGAGCCAAACGATACGCAGGGTGCTCATACTTATCTTTGCTCAAGCCGATTATACGACCCGGCATATCGCGTTTAAACTCATCACGCGTGGCCATATAACCGGCTGTCGGGCCTCCAAAACCCATCGGCAACCCGAAGCGTTGGGCTGTGCCGCACATGATATCTGCATTCAGCGGCTTGAGCAGAGCCAATGCCATCAGATCTGCGACCACAGTCACTTTCAGACCCGCCGCTGCGTGACAATCATCCACAAATGTCTCATAATCCTCTATCGATCCCTCTGCATTCGGCCACTGAACCAACGCGCCGAAATACTCCTCCGACGGATTGAAATCCGCATAATTGCCAACCACAATCTCTATGCCCTGGCCGGCGGCACGCGTACGAAGAACAGAAAGCGTATTAGGCCATATCTTTTCGTCCACAAACACCTTACAAACTCCATTCTTAACCTGCTCACGACTACGCAGATTGCGCATCATCGTCACCGACTCGGCTGCCGCTGTCGCTTCATCCAGCAACGAGCAGTTAGCCAAAGGCAGTCCGGTAAGGTCGCTAATCATGGTCTGAAAGACAAACAACGCCTCCAAGCGGCCTTGACTAACCTCCGCCTGATATGGTGTATAACTGGTGTACCACACCGGATTCTCCAGCATATTACGACGTATGACAGCCGGAGTGATCGTTCCATACCAGCCGCGACCGATATACGAACGGAAAGGCTCATTCTGTGCTGCCAACGCATCGGCTGCCTCCAGATGTTCCTGCTCGGTAAGAGCTTCGTCCAATTCAATAGATTCCGGCAGCAATATATCCGCCGGCATAGTCTCACGAACCAAGGCTTCGAGCGACTCTACGCCCAATGCCTCTAACATCTTTTTCTCGTCGTTTGGAGTGAGCCCGACATGACGCGACTCAAGGTAGTTGACTTTCATATGGTAAGTGTGTTTAACTTGTTCGTCAAAATAACGTGCAAAAGTACGTGTTTTTTTTCATTTACACAAGTTTTTTTTGTTTTTATTGCGTACAAACGCCCATATTTCGATAAAAATTAAAAAAAATTTGCATAGTTCAAAGAAAAACTATAACTTTGTGCACATTTTTCGGAATTGGGTATTGGAATGAAAAGAAAAGAAGTGAGTTTTAGTCCCCTGTGGGAGTTAAACCCCATATGGGATACTTTGAGTGATGAGCAGAAACAATGGGCAGCCGAACACGTTGAAGTCGTTCACTACGAAAAGAACGCGCTTATTCATGCCGAAGGCGACAAGTCGCACTCCATATGGATGCTATTGAGCGGAAAAGTCCGCATTTACAAAGAGGGTATTGGACAGCGTCCGCAGATTATTCGTCTGCTCAAACCATACGATCTTTTCGGATACCGAGCTGTCATAGCCGGTGATTCATATAACTCCAGCGCAAGTGCTTTCGAACCTTGCGCCGTTTATCGAATGGATAGCGAGGCTTTCACGCGACTTGTTCGCGAGAACGGACAATTCTGCTACCAGGTCATGCTGACCATGGCTAAGGACTTGGCTATCTCCGAGATACAGACTGTCAACCTGACGCAGAAACATATACGCGGCCGCTTGGCGGAATCGCTCTTACACCTGCGCAACAACTATGGCCTTGAAGCCGATGGCAAAACGCTGGCAATGCGCATACCGCGCGAAGATCTTGCTAACATGAGCAACATGATCACCAGTAACGCCATTCGCACGCTCAGCCAATTTGCGCAAGAAGGATTGATTGAGGTGGACGGACGTACGATCAAACTGCTCAACGAGAAAGAATTGGAGCATATCTCGCGCTTAGGTTAAGCCTCTCTCTCCGGCAGAGGTTACGCTGACGTTACGCTGAGATTACACACATCTCACGCACAACGTTTAATCCATCATATTTCCCATATTGCTCGACAGCTGAACCATTCGATCGTAGTCTTCCGGACTCAGATCGTAGAAGTAGAAATTACGCGGGTCTACAGGTTTACCATGATAGTGCACCTCATAGTGCACGTGCGGACCCGTTGATTTACCCGTATTTCCCACTAACGCTATCACATCGCCACGCTTCACTTTCTGCCCCACACGAGCAAAACGCTTGCTACAGTGAGCATAGCGGGTCGAATAGTTGAAACCGTGGTCTATCTCTACCGTCTCACCATATCCTTGACGCCATCCGGAATAAGTAACAGTTCCGTTACCCGTAGCAAAAATATCTGTTCCTACCGGAGCGGAGAAGTCCATTCCCTGGTGGAAACGACGCACATGATAAATAGGGTCAATACGCCAACCATATCCGGAAGCCATATGCTTCAGGTTCTCGTTCAGTACAGGCTGGATAGCAGGTATATTCTCCATGCGAACCTCCTGATTCTTTGCCAATTGCAATATCTCATCATACGAGCGTGCCTGCACGTATAACTCCTTCTCCAGTACATCTATCTTCTGCTGCAAATCGGCCGACAACTGCATATTACTCATGCGGGCCAACGAATCATAATAACAGATCTGGTGTGTAGCTCCCAAACGCACGCTTTGCGGTATAGGTTCTGCGCCCAATATTGCACGATAGAGATTATCGTCACGTTGAGCCATATCAGTCATCACCACCTGCATCTGATCCACCTGTCGTTCCATCACCTCGAGTTGTGCCTGCAGGTTACGGTTCTGCAGCATCAATGCCGACTCACGCGGAGACGGGAAAGCCATAAAGTACACAAAGAAGAACACTATACCCATACATATTCCACCGAACAGGTAATAACCTGAACGACGAAGCCAATAACGGATACCATGCTCCACGCGCTCGAGTTGCAGCGTCTCGGGATTGATACGATAGCGTTTGTTAAAAAATGTCGGTTTCATTGGTGTTGTTTTTTGGTTTGGGTTATTTAGGATTAAGCGGCGGCTTAATCGATTTGCAAATCCAGTGTTTCTTTCAGTGTAGCCAGCAACGGATTGCTCTCTACCATCAGTTTGTATTTCTCTTCTGCAGTAAAGGCCATCTGTTCCTCTCCATATTCGGCTAATGTCACTTGGATATTCAGTTGGCTGTTATGCAGTTCCTTACGCAATTCTGCCAGCAGTCCGGGCAATGCTTTTCGCATTTCCTGTTGCTGCCACGGATTAGGCATTTGCACCTCTGCCGTCACCTCATCAGTCAGTTCCGGCATATAGTTCTCCAGCAGTTGTACCAGACGCGGTTCCTCAGCATGAGTGCGGCTCAGACCGATCCACGCGTCTCTGAATCGGTCAGCCGTGAAAGGGCGATTGCCCTCCTCTTCCGGCGGTGTAGCCGCCGGCGAACTATTGGTTGGTTCGGCCGTTTTGTTCTTTGGACCGAGTCCTAATCCTATACCGGGTACTTTCGGCAACGAAACCTTGGGCATCGATGCCTGCGGAGCAGCACTCGGAGTGCTTGGTGTGCTCGGTGCGCTCTGCACTGTCGCTTGTTGCGGAGCAGTCTGTTGCGGAGCAGCCGGCTGCTGAACAGCAGAAACAACCGGTTTAGGCGCGGGTTGGCTATTCTGGTTGTTCTGCGGCACCGGTGTACTTGCAATATTCTGCGGCACACCCAACTGACATAGTTTGACGAGCGCCAACTCTACCGTCAGTCGCTTATTGCGAGCCGTTCGATAATTGATGTCGCACGTGTTCATTATATCAAGCGCTGCAAAAATCCACATAGGCGCACATTTCTGCGCTTGCACTCCATAGCGTTGGCGAATCGTATCAGCGGTCTCCAGTAGCGGCAGAGTCTGCGGATCTTTGCTCACCAGCACATCGCGCAGGTGTTGCGCAAACCCTGTCACAAAATGGCCGGCATCAAAGCCCTTGTTGAGCACCTCGTTCAGCAACAGCAAGGCGCCCGCTACATTGTGCTCCAACGCCATATCCACCAGACGGAAATAGTAGTCCGAATCCAGCACATTGAGCACCTCTATCGTGCGCTCATAAGTTATCTCGTTGCCGCAGAATGCCACCAATTGGTCAAATATCGACAGCGCGTCGCGCATTCCGCCATCGGCTTTCTGCGCAACCACATTCAATGCCTCCTCGCTCGCCGTAATCCCCTCTTTCTGAGCCACCGACTGCAGATGGGCTATCGTATCCTGTATGGTTATACGACTGAAATCATATACTTGGCAACGACTCAATATGGTCGGCAACACTTTGTGTTTCTCGGTGGTCGCCAATATGAAGATGGCATGTGCAGGCGGTTCCTCCAGCGTCTTCAACAACGCATTGAATGCACCCTGCGAAAGCATATGCACCTCATCTATGATATAGACCGAGTATTTACCGATCTGCGGCGGGATACGCACTTGCTCTATCAGTGCACGTATATCCTCTACACCGTTGTTGCTGGCGGCATCCAACTCGTGGATATTAAACGAACGTTGTTCGTTGAACGCACGACACGACTCACACTCATTACAAGCGTCAAAGCCGTTCTGCGGGTTCTGGCAGTTTATCGTCTTGGCGAATATACGAGCACAGGTGGTCTTGCCCACGCCACGCGGACCACAGAACAGATACGCGTGCGCCAAACGGTCCTGGCGTATTGCGTTCTGCAGAGTCTGCGTCAACGTCTGCTGACCAACCACCGACTCAAAAGTCTGCGGTCTGTACTTACGCGCCGAAACAATGTAATTTTCCATATATCTTGTTTTCTTCTATTCTTCTGTTGCTATGCTGTAAATATATCGCTCTTTTTCTACGCTTACCACTTTGCCATTGCCCATTCGTCCTCTCGCCCATTCGTCCAGTACTCCTTGCAACTGTTCAAACGACAGTATTCCCGTCCCCACATATTTGACTATAGCTTCTTTCTGAGTCCAGAGCCGCGTGAATAACCGATCTCTTTCTTCTTTCGACTCCAAACATTCAACTTTCCTTTTCTCTTCCTCACTCATCACTCGTTCCATCAGTTCTTTTTTGGCTGGTCGGATAAATTCTATATCTATACCCACAGGCTTGTCGCTTATCGCCACCGCGATGGCTTCCTTGCAATGACTGATGGAGAAGTACGGCCCATTCTTCAGGTGTGGTTTGCCGTGCTCGTTATACTGCCATTCCTGCATTCTCTCGTCAGCTTCCGATTGCGACAGTTGCATGTTGTCTATCAGCTGGTGTCTGAGCATTTCCCAACTTCTCAAACAGCAGTATTGGCCTGACACATGCTTGTAGCGCAGGGCTTCTTCGCGGCGTTGTGCAGAAACGAGTGGCAGCAATCGCGCCACTTCCTCTGCCGTCATCCGGCTCATATCATCATCTACACATATCTCCAGCATTTTTCCTGTCGCCCTAAAACGGCGACAAAGGTAATACTTTTTTTTGACATATGCAAATATTTGAAAAAAAAGTACACAAAAGCGGCCGCCGTGTGGCAGCCGCAAGATTGAAATAACTTCGAGAGCAACACGAGACAATCCTAGACTATACTCGAGGTCTTGTCGGGGTTTTGTCGGGGTTTTGTAGGGGTCTTCCCCACCCAACCTCCGCGTAACATCCGCGCAACATCCGCGCGGAACGCTCTCTCTATTTTTTTTGCCTGTCGCTGCGTCGCTATTGTCGCTATCTCGTAATGACTTCTTTTTCAGAAATTTACAAGTATAAATCATCTCAATAATAGCGACAACAGCGACAGAACGACAACCAATTACTTCATTTCTACGCCTTGAGCGTTATATTTTTTGCCATCGCGTTCGATCAGCAGTTGACCATTAACGATACGTTTGGTCACTTTGGTATCCATCGTTGCGTTATGAATGCCTTGAGACATATTGGACATCGGCTGGATGTTAAACAATCCCCACAGAGCATCTGCTTTGTATGCGGCTACCGATGCATCCGGCACATAAACAGGTGTTTGAAGGTCCATTCCATAGAAGCTTGTTGCGTCAATGGTAGGAGGAACTTGTGCTTTCACTACCACCTTGTTAAGATGTGTACAGCCCCAAAAGCAACAGTAACCTATTGACTGCATGGTAGATGGCAATTCTACGCTTTCCAGATATGAACAATTACGGAATACGGAAGCGCCCACTTCGGTCCAACCTTCCTGCATCTCCAGACTCTTAATGTCCGTATTCATAAAATAGAGCATATCAGGAGTCATTTCCACATTATAGTTCTCACCGTAATAATTAATTGTATGTGGCAACACAATATTATCCGGATACAGAGTACTCTTCAGCAGAGTTGCAGTTTTATTAGGAACACTTGCGCAATACTCCAAACCGTTATGATTAATGTATAATGTATCTTGTTCTATTACTTTAACACTCAACATAGCATCATGAGAAACCGAGTCGCCAATATTTACTTGCGGTATAATGCCATTAGTATCCCATTCATTGTTCTGAGCAAGCACTCCCGCTTTAATAGAATCCGGTTTCGCAAAAACACCGGAATAGCGCACTTTTCCCTCTATGCACTTGAAGTTACCACTATAGGATCTGGGACTGCTTTGACAAAATTCTGGCTCAACGCTTACTATGCTCCAATTCCATCCGTTTGCATCATCACCATTCCATTTAACAATCTCTACGGGCGAATAAAACAAATCTGACGAGCAACCATCACTATCAAGATAGATCTCAATCATATAGTCTGCTCCAAAATTCTGCCACGGACCTGCATAACCATTAGTTGTGTTTCCATCAATGTCGAGTGCAATATCAAAAACATGAACTGTTTCCGAATTATATATCATGCAATAGTAG
>JAILDU010000014.1 GCA_024689005.1 Paludibacteraceae bacterium | reverse complement strand
AACTGATTGTACGATGTTCCTCCGTAGGTGCGCATAGTGACTGCTATCGAACTCAGCCCCGCCAGATCTATCTCCGGAGATACGAGCGACTTGCCGTCATCCAGCAGCCAGTAGGTGCCATTGGTCCACGTGCCCGTGTTGCTCCAGCCGTCCTGATGGTCAGCATCGAAGGTATAGGTAGCCGGAGCAGCCGTCTGCGTGGTTTGGGCGTGCGCAAAGACAGCGTAGTACGTGATGTCGGCCGTGATGGCAGGTATATCTTTGGCAGCCTTGTACAATACAGCCGGTGCATCGTCTTGCGAACCGCTGATGGGAGCGGTCGTCCAGCCCATGAACACATTGCTCTCGGTCGAACATGATGTCGGTTCATCAGGCAGGCTGGTCACTTTGTTATTCTCCTTGATCGAATCCACTTGCGTCTCTTCGCCGTTGATGCTCCATGTCACACCATACTTAACGGTCGGAGTCGGTACGATAGTAGGAATGGTATCGCCGCCACTAAGTGTTCCGTCGCTCACGCCGGGCACAAACGTATCTTCAAACGAACCCAAAGCATTGGCCAATTGGAAAGATTGACCGGCTCTGTATCCCCACAGATACTCGGCTAAGATTGGATAATCGATAAACGGATTGCGGTTACCCTGCATTCTCTCCATTTCGTTGTTTCTGTCTATCTCTTTTTGGCTGACCGGGTCTTGGCGATGCCATTTCATCAGCAATATAACCGAATAATCCGTCCAACCATATTGGCTTTCATTTGCCGCCGAAGTGGTTGAAGTAAAATGCACGGTTCCTCCGTCTGCTTGTGCCAAGTCCAGCGACGCATAACGAGCGCGCATGTACATGTAGATACGTGCAAAATCTCCCTTATATTCGTCAGCCGGTTCAAACACTTTATCGCTCGGAACGCTGCTCAGACTGGTTCCTGAGATGGTCGCAGAATTTACACTTAGTTCGTTAACCGAATAGCCCAATTTGCTCAGACCTCCGTTTGAGGTATATGTAGTTGAACCAACTTCACCAAAGGCAAAATTGCTTCGCATACTATTTACCTTACCATCCGTAGGAACCAAGTGTCCCAAATCACATCCTTGGTTGGTACTTTTGTAATTATTGGAACCTCCAAACCAACTCTTGGGCAATGAGTGCTCGCGGTTGTAACAATCGCCTTCTACAGAATAATTACCACATTCCTTTTCACCAGGAACCCAAAGAGTGGTACTGTACATATCCCACAATTTACCGGCATTGGGATGTCCGGCCGGATAAACATCACTGGTCAAATAGGCCTCATAGAGATCATCGTACGTCATCTTGTGGTACGAATAGGTCACTCCGCCGGAGATGGTTGTCAAAGCAGAGAATAGTGCTGAACCTTGTTTGGAATCCGCTGCTTGGTAATAACCGGTAGAGGAACCCAACACAGCCGGAGAAGTTGGTGTATTATTTGCAATCGTAGCCCAACCTATTTGTGCGCACAAGAGCGCTGCTAAAAAGAAAATTTTCTTCATGACTTATTAGTAATTAGTGATTTCGACAGTTAAACACCTTTCACGAGAAAGGGCTGCAAAGGTACGACAAATTTTTGGAATGTACAAGATTTTAGGCTAAAAAAACGATTATGCTCGCATAATTAGTTGATTATGACTAAAATCTTGTCGTTCGCACTACAATGCGAACGTAATTTCGAGGTGGGACGGCGTAGCCGTGTCGGTGCCCTCGAAGGTACGACAAAAAAAATCCCTGCAATTCTACTGAATCACAGGGATCATAGTCAGTTTTTTGTTAATTGTGAGCGGTCTTTACTCCTTTAGCGTAGCGGTCTTTATTCTTTCAGCAGCTCCGCTGCGGTCGCGTGCCCATCACTTCACTCTCTGTCCGCAGGCGTTATAGACCGCTCCGTCGCGAATGATCAGCAGTTGGCCGTTACGGAGAGTCTTTGTACATTGTACCTTGTCACTTTGTACATTGCTGATAGCGGTAGGCGTCTGCGGAATAGGAAGAATCGTTCCAAACTCTTTCCATACCTCGGCAGCACGGTAAGCATCTATCGAACCTTCCGGCACGAATAGCGTGCATCCGGCAAAATCTACATCCTCGAAGACATCAGAACGGATTTCCAACGGCGTCTCCATATTGGCTACGACAGTATCCAGCTTTTCGCAGAAGAAGGCCTCGAACTGAAGTACCTGCAATGTGGAAGGCAAGACTGCTTTATGCAATTCCGGGCATCCTCCGAACGCACCCCATTCAATCGTCTCCACTCCCTCCGGAATAACCACTTCGGTCAGGCCGGCATACCAGAAGGCAGCATAACCGATTTTCTTAAGCGATGTCGGGAAGGTAATGGCAGTCAGATTACCACAATCGCTGAAAGCGTCACCGACAATAGTCTCTATACCATCCGGAACAGTATATGCACCAACGTATGCTTTCGGCATGAGTGCAAAACAGTGTTTATTGTAGAAAGGCTCCGTTATCTGACATCCCGAGAAGGCATTCGCGCCTATCTCTTTAACGTTGTCCGGCAGATTAATCGAGGTGATAGAAGAACATATATAGAAAGCCTCTTCTCCAATAGATTCCAACGACTCCGGCAGAACAACGGAGTTTAGGCCCGTGCAGAAATAGAAAGCCAATTCACCGATTCTTTTCAGTCCATTCGGTAAGCTGATGGATGTCAACTCTTCGCAATCATAGAATACCCTATCGTAAATCTCTGTAACAACGTAGGTCTCGCCGTTAGATTGGATAGAGTTTGGGATAACGATGTCACCTGTATATTTGGATTTGCCGGCCACCAATGTAGCGGTCTTGTCATCATCATTCAGTGCGAAACAGAGACCGCCAACCTCTATCGAATTAAGTGCGTTCAACGGGAAAATATTTGGGAAATAGTCCCATACCTGCGCCTCTTTGTAAAGTGTCAACGAAGCCTTCGGAACGAACAGCTTGCATTCACCTGTATTGACATTATAGAACATGTCATAGTTAAGTTCAGTCGGCGTCGTCATATAGGTGATTAAAGTATCCAATGCCTCACAATAAGAGAATTCACTTTTTCCCAGCGTCTTCAGGGTAGAAGGCAATGACACTTTGTGCAAGGAAGAACATCCGTTGAATACCTGATCGTCTATCAGTTCTACACCTTCCGGAATGACGATTTCTTGCAAGCTGGAGGACTCAAAGGCATACATCATGATTGTTTTCAGTGTCGAAGGCAACGAAACAGTAGTCAGATCTGTGCAAAAACCGAAAGCTCCTCCTGCAATAGTCTCTATACCATCCGGAACAGTATATGCACCAACGTATGCTTTCGGCATGGATGCGAAGATATGGTTGTTGTATAGCGGTTGAGTCAAACCACAGCTATAAAAAGCATTCACTCCTACTTCTTCAACGCTGTCCGGCAGGTTAATGGATGTGAGATTTGTGCATTCGTAGAAAGCACAGGCATCTATCTTTTTAAGACTGTTAGGTAGAACTACAGAGGTCAGTTCATTGCAATGGGAGAACGCCCATGAATCTATCTCTGTAACAACGTAGGTCTTCTTAGCACTCTTGACGGAATCCGGAATAATCACATCACCTGTAGGGTGGGATTCCACAATCTTTGCCGTCATCTTACTGTCATTCAATACGTAGTTAATGCCGCCAATCTGCTCGGCCCACATGGCCGTTGTGCTCAGCAGCAAAACTGAAAAAAGGAATAATTTCTTCATTTTAGTTGGTTGTTTTTTGTTAATTATTGGAGTTGTTTTACCTATGTCTTTTTTTGTCCTTTGCCTAATACGCAAAATCGGGCCGCAAAGGTACTACAAAAAAATGACATGCGCAAGCGCGCACGTCACTTTTTTTGTTAAAATGGTCGC
>JAILDU010000087.1 GCA_024689005.1 Paludibacteraceae bacterium | reverse complement strand
TCGGAGCATGTTGTGAAGAAATCATCTTTCGGGGCATTATTCTCCGGTTTATTGGCATAAAATGGAATTCTGTTGCTGCTCTCGTCATTAGTTCGGTGTTATTCGGACTCCTTCATAGTTTTAACCCGGGAATGACATGGATGGGAATTGTAGGGATAATATTAGTGGGTTTCATGTTTGGTGCAACGTATCTGTATAGTGGGTCTATTTGGATGCCGTTAGGAATACATTGGATATGGAATACGTTGGAAGATAGTGTCTTTGGAAGTGCCGTTTCCGGTGGTGATTCTGACGGCTCTATGATTCAAGCCCAATTTCATGGATCCAACATAATGACGGGCGGTAGTTGTGGCATAGAGGCATCCGTCGTAACAATAGTCTTTGCTGTGATAATAACCATCTACTTTTTACTGCGTTCAAGAGCGAAATTGCGTGCAAATATCTATTAATTTGTGCAAATCTGTGACATTTTTTTCATAATTTTTTGCATAAAATTTGCACATGTCTATAAAAATATGTATCTTTGCCGCCGATAACCTCAAAACCTGTAATCTAAAATACCATGTATATGAAAACGAAACTATTAGCGTTACTAACGCTCACTCTCTTACTCGTACAGCCTACAATGGCTATTCCGGATGAGGAAACTCTTGATTATTACCTGTTTGATACCTATTTTTTTCGCCCTATTGCAGGGGAAAGTAATGAGGATCAATCCGTATCGGTATGTTATGACCGATTTGGAGAAGTGTTTGACCGTAACGATACCGTTATGGTCATTCAACGTTTCGCGGAACCTTCCGGTTCTTGCTATATCTATGAGTTATCGCAAGCCATGACGCAATATAAAGATAGTGTCAAATATATCATCATCAAATCGGGTGCAAACGACATAAGATTACACTGGAATGCTTTCAAAGACTTCAAAAAACTGCAAGCGGTTTACGCATATGTAGATACTATTTCCGAATTCGGTCAGGATGCTTTTTGGGGATGTAGCCGTCTAACTACCATTGAGGGCAAGAATGGAAAATTCCCGAAATGCAAAGATATATGGAAAGGTGCTTTCGTCGGATGTGCTTTCACATCTATCGACCTTTCCAATAGCGACTCTATCAGTTTCGGCCGTGGTGTATTTGCTAACTGTGCGTCTTTGCAGCGCTTTGTTTTTCCGCCAAAGGCCGGTTTGCTTAATGGGAAAGAGGGGCTGAATGGAATGTTCTCCGGTTGTCGGGCATTGGATAGTTTGGTCTTGCCTGACTATTTGAATGTAGGCGCAACAGAAAATATGTTTAAGAACTGCGAGTCCCTGAAAGAACTGGCGGTACCGGATGGATTCTGGTGGTTGCGTGATGGCTTTCTGAGTGGCTGCACGAACCTCAAGAAGCTCACTATTCCTTCGTCTGTCGAAATGTACGAAGATGGTTTGTTGAAAGACTGCAAAGCATTGGATACAATTGTTTTCGCCGGACAAATACTCAGACCTCACACTTTTGACAGTTGTCCCAATCTGCATGTACTTACCCTGCTAAACGGTGTTGATTCGATAGCCGACTTCGCTTTCAGCGGACTGCAGTATATACAGACGCTTCAGTTGCCTCAGTCGCTACGTGCCATCACCGGCGGTGCTTTCGTCGGCTCTACGGGCATAGACACCGTTTGGTGCGCCAACAACAACTATAGAGTTTATAGCGACGGTGCACTATACAAGGGCCTTTTGAACGAGTTGGTCTATATGCCACAAGCGCAAACGCCGAGCAGACTGACGCTGCATAACCTTACCAAGCACATCGGCCCGTACGCTTTCTGCAACAACTCGCATCTGGATACGGTCATGCTTCATTATGATGTTGAATCCATCGGCGACAGTGCCTTTGCTGGCTGCGTTAACATACAGAAACTTTACCTGCCGAACATGCAAGCAACAATCGGTACCGATGCCTTTGCCGGCATACAAGAGGTACAGTGGTCGAATCTCAACTACCCGAACGGTTGGTGCAACTACGATTTCGTTTGGTCGATAGACTCTATAGGTATTTTTACTCTGCAAGGCCAAGGTGATATTCTTTATCAGTCCTGGGAAACTCATCGCGAATCTATCCAATACGTCATCTGGCCGAAAGGCATAACGCTGCCCGACCATTTCATGGAAGGTTATAATACTATCCAATGTGCTGTGTTGCCGATGAAGTTAGCAGAGAAACCGGATGGAGCATTCCACAATAGTGCCAGGTATTTATTATTCGACGATGCTTTCTCCGTTGGAGGCTACAACGCGTTGTTCGCTTTACTGCAACCCGTGGACGTAGAGATTGAAGCCAACATGGAGATTACACCGATGATTGATAGCTTATTAGTGCGTTGGAAAGCTCCGGGAGCAGAACCGGAAAACCTCTATGGGTATAGTTTCTGCCAAGGGAACATCGGCGATGAGGTGAGTTATTCTCCGATTGGCACGTTGGCGTTCAATAGTGAGGCATTCCACAATCGAATGATGGATTCTATCCGAGTTGGAGCAAACATTAACACAATGCGCAACGCATTGGAATCTGGTATCCTGGAATGCAATGACGGAGGAGCACCGGATAATTATGAGCCGAAAGTGTACGAAATGATTGTGCCGGATATACCACAAGGACTCTATTGGTATAACCTGATTTCCGGTTGTGGATGGTCCGGAATGGATGAACCTGTACCCGTTGCGGTATACAAAGTGGATAGCATGGCGACGGAGAATACCACGTTCCGTGTGAGGTTCTACAAAGCAGGCAGAAGTGCTACTAACCTAATTAGTGAGCAACAAGTTCCTTATCGCAAAGCGGCAGTAGAACCGGAAGATCCTGTACCCGCGGAAGATTACCAATATTTTGCAGGTTGGGACAAGGATTTCAGTTATATTACGAAAGATTTAGACGTGTTTGCCGTCTATATGAACAAAAATTCCCTACCCGAGCAGTTGGAACTGACCAGAGACGAAAGCAAGATCAAAGATGGTATTATCAAACTGACATTCAAATGGACTTGGCCGAGTACACCGTTCAATATGGAAACTGAATGGCAACTGTTTGAGAACAACGAACTTATCGGTTCCGCATATGCGCCTCTACATCTCAATCCTACCTACGGAACGCATACAGAGCAACTGACTGCTTCCCAATTGGGCTATGGAGAACACACGCTCTCGTGGCGCGTACGAACTGTAGACGAAAGCTATCATGGTGCATGGTCTGTCTGGGTTAACGGCGAAGATATACAATTCACTTTCCCGAAAACTCAAGCCCTCGAAGAAATCCATCTCGAAGGCACTCAACCGACCAAAGTCCTTCATAATGGCCAGCTCTACATCCTCCGCGAAGGTAATGCCTACACCCCAACCGGCCAAATAGTCAAATGATCTGATGCGACACTTCTATGTTTTCGCTTAATCCACATGATTATTCTCCCCTCTTGAGGAGGGGTTGGGGGAGGTGTAGCCACCCTTACCATAGGTGAAGGAGTGCCTCGGATGGCACTCCGAGTGAAGCGCCCGAACTGTCCCCACAGCGAAGATCAAGCGCGAACATAGAACGGCGTGACCCTTGCGGTCACGCAGGCTGTGCCTTTAGGGTAGCGGCGTACAGGGTAGCCGCGACCGCCATTCAGCCGTCATTTAGCGATCCTTACCATAAGATAACCATAGGATAACCATAAGATAACCATAAGATACTTTTACCATAAACAAGAAAACAAGCATATAATTCCATTTCTTACTATATATACATAGTATATATACTTTTTTTCACTTCATTTATTTGCACATGTCAAAAAAAAGCAGTACCTTTGCGCTGGATTTGGAATGCGGAAATATTATAAAAATGTCACCCTATAATTAATGCTAATCAACTATTATTTATGAAAAATACGATAGTTCATCTTTTTGCATTCATCATTTTGATGACCTGTGTTTCATGTAACAACCAACGGAAACAAGTATCGCATAACGTTCAAGAAAGCCCAGCGGAGCAAACTACTGGACCTATTGCTATTCACTTGAACAACCTTTCTCCGCTCAAAACGAATTTATATAAGTGTTCATTAAGAGAAATAGAGGGGTATGGATATGGTTATATCCCGTATGATAATAAGTTGGTTGTTCATTCCGCCATGCAGGATACGTTTTTGCTAGACAACGGGCATCCGTTTATAAATAGTATTCGTACCGCATATGCTTGTCATCGTCCTTTGGTGCTTTCGCCAGATGCCGTTTGGATCACAATAGCACATGGATTTGCTTATCATGTATCCAATTGCTCAGAACAACTGCGTGAGAAATTAGTAACTCACGAAGATACTATAACGCTCAGTCTCTATTGCGAACCCGGTTTGATTGACATGCCAGCCGAAAAATGGGAGCCTTTTTTCTCACAATTTACTGAACAAATGAATCAATGGACTGATAGCGGTTTGGTAGAGTTGCTGACTTGTAGTTTCACTACAACTACGCCTGCTTCCTATGTAGCATCTCAGATAACAACCATGTCAGCATTGCAGAGTTATTTCAAATATCAGATTATAGAGTCTTGCGGTATTCCTACTATTTATCTGGAGGGAACTCAAGAAGACTGGCAACGGATTGTTCAAAAAGCGCATGCATTGCGTCAATATGATTTGGATTGGTGGATGGACGAACTGGAACCTATTCTTCAAAAGTTTGCAGACGCTTCTGCCGGTGAAGTAGATACGGTTTTCTGGCAATCTATCTGCAAAAAGACAGACTTGCCTATTGACGAGGAATATGGATGCGGTTTAGGAGAGCCCACAGAAAAAATAAACGGATGGGTACTAAAATTCTATCCTTATTACAAAGATGGACAGAGAAGCTCATTTACTGAGATGGACAACAATGATATTGAATTACTGCCCATGGAAGTCTCAAGTGCACCCTTGGAGTACATAGATCTTAATGGTGAGACACTCAATCTAGAATTAGCGGCAGGCTTTGTTGGTATAATAGAAGATTCGGTAACATTATCACTTCGTCCGCAAATCGTTTGGTATATTACAAAAGATGAACACAAAGAAGAAGAATAGCAGTTTTTAGACTTCTCTATAAAAGATTAAGGATGCCCTTTTATGGACATCCTTTTCATTTACCTTGCGGAGAGTGAGGGATTCGAACCCCCGATACGACGTAATGCGTATACCGCATTTCGAGTGCGGCTCTTTCGACCACTCAGACAACTCTCCTCGCACACAACTAATAGGCTGTTCTGCGAAAAAGCGTGCAAAAGTACTACATTTTTTTGACATACACAAATTTTTTGACGTTATTTTATAAAAAAAAAAGAAATACTTGTATATATGCAATATTTTTTATACCTTTGCAGCCGATTTGCGCATATACACGTGCGCACACAACCAATTTAACGTATAAAAAAGACACTATGAATATATCTTACAATTGGCTCAAACGCTACATCAACATGCCGGATGACGCACAGACTGTAGCAAAAATCCTGACTTCCATCGGATTGGAAGTTGGCACAGTAGAAGAAGTAGAAACCATTCGTGGAGGCCTACGAGGCCTAGTAGTTGGCGAAGTGCTGACTTGCGCTCCACACCCTAACAGCGACCACTTGCATGTTACTACAGTTAACGTGGGTAGCGAGGTTCTTCCCATCGTGTGCGGTGCTCCTAATGTGGCTGCCGGACAGAAAGTAATTGTCGCTACCATCGGCACCGTTCTCTACGACGGAGACCAAAGTTTCACTATCAAGAAAGGCAAACTGCGCGGCGAAGACTCGTTTGGAATGATCTGTGCAGAAGATGAGATTGGCGTTGGTAGTGATCACGCAGGAATCATCGTTCTTCCACAGGACACCCCGGTAGGCATGCAGGCATCGGAATATTACCACGTAGAAAATGATACACTCATCGAAGTAGATATCACTCCTAACCGTTCAGACGCTGCCAGCCACTACGGCGTTGCACGCGATCTGTATGCCTACTATCAGGCTCACGGACAAAACATCAGCCTGCAAAAACCAAGCGTAGATGCATTCAAGGTTGATAACCACGACCTGCAGATTAATGTCAAAGTGGACAATACCGAAGCTTGCCCTCGCTATTCTGGCGTTAGCATCAAAGACGTGACTGTTCAGGAATCTCCCGAATGGCTCAAAAAAGCATTAACCACTATCGGTTTGCGTCCAATTAATAACGTAGTGGACGTAACTAATTTTGTCCTGCATGAGTGCGGTCAGGCTCTTCATGCCTTTGATGCTGACAAAGTCAAAGGCAATCAGATCATCGTTCGCAATGCCAAGCAAGGACAGAAATTCGTTACATTGGACGGCATTGAGCGCACAATGGATGAACGCGATCTGATGATTTGCAACGCGGAAGAGGCCATGTGTATTGCCGGCGTATTCGGCGGATTGGATAGCGGTGTGACCGAGCAGACCAAGAATGTGTTCCTCGAGAGCGCATACTTCGACCCTGTGACAATCCGCAAAACCAGTCGTCGTCATCAGTTGCAGACCGATGCTTCATTCCGCTATGAGCGTGGTTGCGATCCAAATAACACACTCTATATACTCAAACGCGCAGCGCTGCTCATACAAGAAGTTGCAGGAGGTACCATTAGCATGGAAATCAGCGACAACAAATTCGCCGACTTCACACCTTGGGATGTAACTATTGATATCAACCGCGTAAACAGCCTCATCGGTAAGGCTATCGGTGAAGATAAGATTGAGACCATTCTCAAAGCTCTCGAAATAGAAATCGTGAAAAAGAACGGCTCTATTTGGCAACTGGCTGTACCGCGCTACCGCGTGGATGTACAACGCGAGTGCGACGTAGTGGAAGATATCCTACGTATCTACGGCTACGACAATGTTGAGTTCCCGGAAAAACTGAATACCAGTCTTGCTTATGGTCAGAAACCAGACCCTATTGCTCTGCAACGCCGTATAGCCGAACAGTTGACTGCACAAGGATTCTACGAGATACTCAACAACTCGCTGACCAAAGTTGCATACTACGAGCCACTACAGGATTTGACACTTGACTCTTGCGTCAAGATAATGAACCCACTGAGTCAAGACCTTGGTGTAATGCGCCAAACACTTCTCTTCGGAGGATTGGAATCCATTGCTCGTAATGTCAATCGTAAAAATGGCGATCTCAAGCTCTATGAATTTGGCAACTGCTACCACTATAGCAATGAGAAACGAAAAGAAGAAAGAGCAAATACAGACCCGCTAATTGCATATAGCGAAGAACCACATTTGGGCCTATGGTTGACAGGTAATAAAACTGCACAAAGTTGGGTACGCAAAGAGGAAAAAACCTCTTTCTATCAACTACATGCGTACGTCAATGCTATTTTGACACGTCTCGGTGTTGATATGCCAAAGACTAACTTCGAACGTATCCATAACGAATTGTACCAAGACGGACTGATTATTAAGGCACAGAATGGCAAAGCCTTGGCTACTATCGGTATTGTAGCACGTCGCGTACTCAAACAATTGGATATAGACCAAGAGGTTTATTATGCAGATTTGGACTGGAAACAGTTGCTCAAACAAAACAAGCAGTACAAGGCTGTTATCAACGACCTGCCTAAGTTCCCGGAAGTAAAACGTGACTTCGCTTTACTGGTGGACAAGAGCGTTGAGTTTGCCGATCTCGCTCGTGCAGCCTTCGAGACCGAGAAGAAACTGCTGAAGAATGTTTATCTGTTTGATGTCTATGAGGGCAAGAATCTGGAGAACGGCAAGAAGAGCTATGCTCTCAGTTTCATTCTGCAAGACGCAGAGAATACGCTCAAAGACACACAGATTGAGAATATTATGTCACGTCTGAAAGCTAAGTTTGAGGAGAAATTTAATGCTACGCTGCGTTAATAAGAGTGGAATGTTAAAAGTAGAAAGAGGAATGTTAAGTAACGCAGAACAACAAGAAATACTGAGAAGAAGAACGTTTGCCATCATCTCTCACCCGGATGCCGGTAAGACTACGCTGACCGAGAAACTGCTTTTGTACGGAGGTGCTATTCACGTGGCCGGCGCCGTCAAGAGCAACAAGATTCGCAAAACGGCTACCAGCGACTGGATGGAGATAGAGAAACAACGTGGCATATCTGTAGCAACGTCCGTGATGGGCTTTGACTACTGCCCTACATTTAAAAACGAGGCTAAACAGACCTATCATATCAACATTCTCGATACACCGGGTCACCAGGACTTTGCGGAAGACACATTCCGCACGCTGACTGCCGTAGATAGCGCTATCGTTGTTATCGACGCTGCAAAAGGTGTAGAGACGCAGACACGCCGACTAATGGAGGTGTGCCGCATGCGTAAAACACCGGTGATGGTCTTTATCAACAAGATGGACCGCGAGGGTAAGGATCCTTTTGATCTGTTGGATGAGGTGGAGCACGAATTGGGCATACATGTACGCCCGCTGTCGTGGCCTATCAATCAAGGGCAACGATTCAAAGGAGTGTACAATATATTCCAATCTACATTGGATCTCTATCAGCCGGACAAGACACACGTTACAGAATCGCTGCGTTTTGACGATGTGAGCGACCCGCAAATTGCAGAACTGGTGGGTGAGAATGATGCCGAGAAACTGCAGGAAGATCTGGAGATGATAGAGGGCGTTTATAATCCTTTCTCCAAGGAAGATTATCTGGCCGGCGATTTGGCGCCTGTTTTCTTCGGCTCAGCGCTGAATACATTCGGCGTAAAGGAACTATTGGAATGCTTCGTGCATATTGCTCCTTCGCCACGTCCCGTACAAGCAGAGGAACGAGAAGTGGAACCGATGGAAGACAAATTCACGGGATTCTGCTTTAAGATACACGCCAACATGGACCCTAACCATCGTTCGTGTATCGCTTTCTTCAAGATATGTAGCGGTAAGTTTGTACGCAACACCTATTATAAACACGTGCGCAAGGACCAACAAATGCGATTTGCTGCTCCTACATGCTTCATGGCTCAAAAGAAAGAGACTGTGGACGAGGCTTATGCTGGAGATATTGTAGGCTTACCGGATACCGGCAACTTCAAGATCGGCGATACGCTGACTAGTGGTGAACAGTTGCATTTCAAGGGTCTGCCGTCGTTCTCACCGGAGATGTTCAAATACATTGAAAATGCCGACCCGATGAAGCAAAAACAGCTGGAGAAAGGTATTGCCCAACTGATGGATGAAGGTGTCGCACAGTTGTTTGTCAGCCAATTGAACGGCCGCAAAATAATTGGTACCGTGGGACAACTTCAGTTCGAAGTAATCCAATATCGTTTGGAGCACGAATATCAAGCTAAATGCCGTTGGGAACCGCTTCAGATGTACAAAGCGTGTTGGATTGAGAGTGATGATGCTGCCGAACTGGATACATTCAAGAAGCGCAAGGCGCAGTATATGGCTTTCGACAAAGATGGACGCGATGTGTTTATGGCTGATAGCGCTTATGTACTCTCGATGGCTCAACAAGACTACAAGAACATCAAATTCCACTTTACCAGTGAGTTTTGACCTATTATAAAGATTAGTAATTATCATTTAACATTCAAATCATATGAAAAACAGAACTCTTCAATTTCGCCTCATAGTAATGAACTTCCTGGAGTTCGCTGTATGGGGGGCGTACTTAACATCAATGGGCACATACCTCTTCAAACAAGGTATGGGCCAACATATCGGCTGGTTCTACTCTATACAAGGTATCGTCAGTTTGTTTATGCCGGCCTTAATGGGCATCGTGGCTGATCGTTGGATTCAGGCACAAAAGACATTGAGTCTTTGCCACGCACTAGCCGGTTTACTCATGTGTACAGCCGGTATATATGCCTACACGGCCACAGAAGTTCAGTTCGCTACCCTGTTCACATTATACACCATGTCTGTAGCCTTTTTCATGCCAACCATTGCACTCACCAACTCTGTTGCGTTCAATGCTTTGGTCAAGGCTAAAATGGATACTGTAAAAGATTTTCCGCCTATTCGTGTTTTCGGCACTATAGGTTTCATCGTAACTATGTGGTGTGTTGATTTGCTCGGATTCCAATCCACACCCTGGCAATTCGTTGTTAGCGGTGGTTTGTCTATCATTCTGGCAATATACTCGCTTACTTTGCCGACATGCGAAATCAGTGCTACTAAAGAAAACGTTGATTTGATGGAAGCACTTGGATTGAAGGCTTTTGCACTCTTCAGACAGAAGAAAATGGCTTTGTTTTTCATCTTCTCTATGATGTTGGGAATGTGCTTACAAGTAACCAACTCCTATGCTAATCCATTCATTACTTCTTTTGGAGCAATAGAGGAGTTTGCTACCACTTTCGGTGTTCAGCATGCTAATATCTTGATTTCCATTTCCCAAATATGCGAGGCGCTTTGCATCCTTGCTATTCCATTCTTTCTCAAGAAGTTTGGTATCAAGAATGTCATGCTTATGGCCATGTTCGCTTGGGTCTTCCGTTTTGGACTTTTCGGAGCCGGTAATCCCGGTTTCCCCGGAGTAATTCTTTTCATACTCAGTTGCATCGTATATGGTTTCGCTTTTGATTTCTTCAATATATCCGGCGCACTCTATGTTGATCGAGAGACCGAACCGGAACAACGCTCATCAGCACAAGGCCTATTTATGATGATGACCAACGGATTCGGTGCTACTATAGGCACACTCTCCGCACAAGCAATCATCAACAAACTTGTAATGGCAGAGCAGGTGGTAGAACAAGGTCCAATGGCTATATGGACGGGTTGGAAGCAAGCATGGTACATTTTCGCCGGCTTTGCCCTCGTTGTTGCCATCACATTCTGGATATTCTTCCCTAAAACTCCTGTAGAGAAATAGTAACCGTATCTCACAAAGCATGTATAAGAAAGAACTACAATATTACTTCTCGACCCCCATCGCATACATTGTTATTGGTTTGTACCAACTGGCTATAAGTCTCTTTCTTTGGGTTATACCCGGACAATGGAATATCATTGATTCCGGATATGCTCAAGTGGACGGACTATTTCAGTTGAGCCCTTGGTTGATGATGTTATTATGCCCTGCCCTAACGATGCGTCTGTTCTCCGAAGAGCGTCAATCGGGCATTTGGGACCTGCTTCGCACAAAACCCGTCTCTCTCCCTCAAATAGTTTTGGGCAAGTATTTCGCAGCATGGACACTCGTTTTGATTGGCTTATTGCCTTGCTTTGTACATTATTTTGTTGTGGCTTATATGGCAGAACCGATGGGAAATCTGGATAGCGGTGCTTTTTTAGGCTCGTTCATCGGCCTAATCATGCTAAGTGGCACTTTCATGGCAATTGGTTTACTATGTGCAACTTTCAGTCGTAGCCAAATAGTATGCTTTATATTCGGAGCACTATCCTGTTTTGTTCTCTATTGGACCATACTACAAGATCATTATTCCAGTATTTCACGCGGCGTATTAGACTTGCGAGATGTACTGTTTTTCGTCTCTGTTGCGATACTAAGCATTATAGCTGCGATCTTCACAATAGACCGACTCACAAGCAAATAACCATACTGACATAACATTACTAGCAATATTGATTCCACTATGACAAGAATCGGCGTTTTGAGCGATACGCATGGCCTGTTGGACAAACGCGTATTTGAGCATTTTCGCAATGTTGATGAGATATGGCATGCCGGCGATATAGGCTCTGAAGATGTTTTGCGCCAACTAAGAGAATTCAAACCTACTCGCGCTGTATATGGAAACATGGATAGTGGAGATGTACGCTACTCTCTAAGCGAGTTTTATCGCTTTCGCGTAGAAGACGTCAATATACTGATGACACATATAGGTGGCTATCCCGGACATTACAATCCATGGTTAATACCGATGTTTCGAAAGGCACTGGAACAAGCCGATGATCCCAACCAACGCATAGACCTGTTTGTTTGCGGCCATAGCCACATATTGAAAGTTCAGTTTGACTCTACATACCGTTTTTTAACTATCAACCCCGGAGCAGCAGGAAAGCAGGGATGGCAACCATGCCAAACACTGATTCGTTTCACAATTGATGGTTCACATATTGATAATTTAGAAGTAATTGAGTTGGAAAGACACTAAAAAATGTCACAAATTACCATTAAATCAAATAAAAATGACGTTTTTAGCAAAAATATGTTAAAGAACATACTAAAAAATTTGGATTGAGTCAAAAAAAGCAGTACTTTTGCAGCGGATTTAAGAATTGACAACTACAGTTAGCAAAATTAAGTCCACAACAATTTGACCAATCTTTTTTGTACCTTAAAATAAACAGACTAATACCTTAGAAACACAGTCGTCGCGATGACGACTGTTTTCATGTCTGGAAAAATTAGAAAACACGTTATGTTTAGGCAGTATAACCCGCACTATGCAGTGCGGGTTTATGTTTCGGTATGTTTCGAATCCATTTCAACATGTTTCATTACCATTTCGATAGGTTTCGTTTTAATAGACTATATATGCTAACCAGCCGCTACCAAGGAGAATACATATGTACCTGTGTAGTCTTTTCTCAATCAAGAAAAGTGCATAACCTATATAATAGAAGAGCAATGTAATGCCTTGTGTATAGCATATATAGATAGAATAAATAGAATAGATAGAATAGCATTATAGTCTAGGATACATACGATAAGGGCTGCAATCGATTTGTTGCAGCCCTTATTAATTCAACTATATAACGTCGCACTTAAGGCGATAACTATTTTGCACTTGCAGTTTTGATACCATCACGCTCAAGCAGTGCATCTATAGTGGGTTCGCCTCCGCGGAAACGACGGTAGAGTTCCATTGGTTCTTCTGTTCCACCTTTCTCCAGTATGTTCTCTCTAAACAGATCTGCTTCTTTCTTGTCGAAGATAGAGCCGCGTTTTGCCTTTGCATTCTTAAATTGAGCAAAAGCATCTGCGTCCAGCAGTTCTGACCACTTATAGCTATAATAGCCTGCTGCATATCCTCCTGAGAAAATATGGGTGAAAGCAGTACACATCTGTGTGCCTTCGATATTCGGCATTACGCGAACTTGTTCCATTGCCTCGTTGCTGAATGCGAGTACAGCATCTTTTGCACTCTCTCCATCTGTTACAACAAACGGCTCATGCAGTGTATGCCATGCCATGTCCAGATAAGCAAACGAGAGTTGACGAACACATCCATAAGCAGCGTGATAAGTCTCTGCTGCATGAATCTTTTCAATCAAGTCTTCAGGCATAGCCTCGCCTGTTTCATAGTGCTTTGCAAATGTGTCCAGGAACTCCTTCTCACCCAAGAAGTTTTCATTGAATTGGCTTGGCAACTCTACAAAGTCACGCGGAACAGCAGTACCGGATTGGGACGAGTAACGGCAACGGGTCAACATTCCGTGCAAACCGTGACCGAACTCGTGAAGGAAAGTCTCAACCTCATCATAAGTCAGCAGAGCCGGTTTGGTATCAGTAGCACGAGTAAAGTTCATCACGTTGACAATATGTGGACGATGATCTTTGCGACCAACCTTGTATTGCGGCTGAAAATCGTTCATCCATGCACCGCCACGTTTTCCGTCACGCGGATGAAAATCACTATAATATACAGCCAGGAACTTGCCATGCTTGTCATACACCTCATATGCAGATACTTCCGGGTTATATACCTGAATATCTTTGTTTTCTACAAAGGTAACACCATATAGACGTTTCGCCAAACCAAATACTCCTTGTTTAACAGCCTCAAGTTCAAAATACGGACGAAGCACATCGTCAGAAATGCTATATTTAGCATCCTGCAGTTTCTTGCTATAGTAACTCCAATCCCACGGTTGAAGTTCACCAACCAAGCCGAGCGAAGCTGCATAATCTTGCAACTCTTTGACTTCTGCTTTAGCAGCCGGCATATAGGCATCACGCAACTGATCCAGGAAGTTCATCACTGTTTCTTCCTTTTCTGCGCACGTCTTGTGCAACGATTTCTCTGCATATGTTTTCTTGCCAAACAATTGAGCCAACTCCAGACGGGTATTGGCAATGTCGATAATATTCTGAGTATTGTCAAACTCGCCACCGATACAACGCGAGTTGTAGGCCATATAAACCTCTTGACGAAGCGCGCGGTTGTCACAATCCTTGAAGAGCGGAGTGATAGTGGTCGGCTTGAGGTCAATCAGCCATCCCTTCAGACCCTTCTTCTCTGCATTAGCCTTGAGCATACCTTTGGTATCATCGTTCAGACCGGCTAACTGCTTTTCGTCGGTAATGAGTTTGGTCCAAGCATTGGTAGCCTTGAGCACATTCTGGCCGTATGTCAGCGTAAGCATAGACAGACGCGCTGTCAGTTCACGATACTTGGCCTTGCCTTCTTCATCCAAGTTAGCTCCATTGTCTGCAAAAGACTCATACGTATCCTCAAGCAACTTACGCTGATCCGGTTTTAGACGCAGTTGGTCACGCTTGTCATATACAGCCTTGATACGTTGGAACAAGCTGTCGTTGAGAATGATAGAAGTGCTGTACTCCGACATCTTTGGAGACAATTCCACTTCTATGGCCTGCAATGAGTCATTCGTTTCGGAATGAGTCAGATTATAGAAGCATCCGGCCACCATACTCAGTGTATGTCCGGCTTTCTCCAATGCCTCTATAGTATTCTCAAATGTCGGCTCTTCCGGGTTATTAACGATTGCGTTGATATCTTCGCGTCCCTGACGGAATCCTTCCTCAAATGCCGGCATATAATCGGCTGCATGAATCTCGTTGAAAGGATAAGTTCCATGAGGAGTCTTCCAATTAGCATAATTTAACAGAGGATTTGGATTTTCCTCTACTGCAGCTTGCTTGGTACAAGCCGACATGGCAACAACTGTTAATGCCATAATTCCCAGTGTTTTAAGTTTCATAATATATGTTATTTAGTTATTTCTTTCCTCTAATTAGATTGATGTCACCACTCATTTGGTAAACACCGATTACGGCTTCATCCACCTTCTGTTTCTTTTTATTGTAGATGGCTTTGCCCATATATCTCGCATTTTTGGCGGCATCTGTTCCCAGTGCACGGATTACGTAATAATACGCACCTTCTGCAGCAGGGCGGCCGTTGATGGTACCATCCCACCCTTTGGCCGGGTCGGTCCATTCATAGACTAATTTCCCCCATCGGTTATATACCCAACAGTGGAACTCACGCAACGAACGGTATGCTACGCGGAATTCATCATTTTGCCCGTTCCCGTCCGGCGTAAACACATTAGGCACTGCCAAATAGGACTCTGAGATTGCGACAAACATCTCCATCGAGTCTGTTTTACAATACTGATTATTGACCGAGCACACTACCCTATACGATCCGGGCTCTGAAAACGTATAGCGTATATCTTGATCATTGCGTGTTACAATGCGTTCTGCGGATTTGAATATCTGCCATTTGTAGTATAGAACTGCAGGGGTCGGATTGCTATAGAAAGCCACCTCCAGCGGACCACTATAGTCCTTATCAACAGAGGCTTTGATAATATCTTGGCTTGTAGGACGATTGCGCTCGTTACTTTTCTCGCCTTCTTTGCCTCGCGTAGTAGCCAGCGAAGTCAACATCATATTGACTGCCTTGACATCCTCAAGTGCCAATTCTGTTTCGATGAATGCAGAGTCCATCTGCAAACCGTCATGTATATCCGGGTCATAATAGAGACGAATAGGCGTTGGACCATAGAGAGGAGGCAGAACAATGGTGGAATTGAATGTTCCCGAGGCTTGTGCAGCAGAGTCCACCCATGCCTCTGTATCCCATGCAAGCGCATTATAAGATATTAGGTACGTACGCGCGTACGAGCCCGTTGTACCATTAGGACGGGTATAGGTGAAAGGCTCATAGTTCCCGGATAATACCAACGTAGTATAGTCGCAATCGGGTTCAATGGTTATCTCCAGATTAGATGGCGCACTATAGCGGAACACGTAGAACGGGGAGGATTGAACACCGGCAGTATCTACTACGTAATAGCCTCCTTCATCCGGATATATCTCGTCAACAGCTGTAGCCACAGACGTACCGTCTGTGGCATACCAATCCACTTCGCCAATTTTAGACTTCATGTGTATTTCATCAGCGAAGAAGAATAATGTATCGTTTCCATTCTCTACTTGCTTAGCCGTGCCCACGCACTCTATCGGGAGTGCATAGGCAGCAGCTACAACAAGTGTCATTATCGATGTCAGAATCGTTTTGCGCATTACTTGTTCACTTGAAAACGGGTATTTCCATTTTGGAAGAAGTCCACTATCTGCTTAGCAGCAGCTATACCGGCATTGATATTTGCTTCTGCTGTCTGAGCACCCATCTTCTTTGGCGTAGCGAAATAGCGTCCTTCAAAGAGGGTCTTGAACTTACTGTCCGAAACCGGCATAATATCTGTGATATACTTCAGGTCTGTACGCTCTTGCATGAGTTGGATCAATTCCTCCTCGTTGATTACCTCTTTGCGTGCAGTATTGACCAATACCCCGCCTTTCGGCATCAAGCCGACCAACGCACGATTGATACTGTTCTTGGTCTCATCGGTAGCAGGTATATGCAGGCTGACTATATCACATGTCTTATACAATTCTTCAGCAGAATGTAGCGGTTTGACGTTGGCTGCAGTCATTGCCTCGTCCGGGCAGTAAGCATCAAAAGCATATACTTCCATGCCAAATCCCTGAGCGATGCGGGCTACGTTACGACCGACATTGCCGAATGCATGAATACCCAGTTTCTTGCCTTTCAGCTCTGTTCCGCTGGTGCCGTTGTAGAAATTACGAACGGCGTACACCATCAGTCCGAGCGCCAATTCAGCCACAGCGTTGCTGTTCTGTCCCGGGGTATTCATGGCTACCACATTGTGTGCTGTAGCGGCAGCCAAATCGATATTATCATATCCTGCGCCTGCACGCACTACAATCTTGAGTTGTTTGGCTGCATTGAGCACTGCCTCGTCCACAATATCCGAGCGGATGATGAGTGCATTGGCATCTGCCACAGCATCTAACAACTGCTGTTTGTCTGTATATTTCTCGAGCAGCGCGAGTTCATAACCTGCGCCCTCCACCACTTCGCGAATACCGTCAACGGCCACTTTCGCAAAGGGTTTCTCTGTTGCTACTAAAACCTTCATGGTCTCTAATAATGTAGTTAGTTGAATTGTTTTTCCTGTTGAGGTTGTCCGCCGATGTCTATCGGTCGGCAGTATAAAGGAGAAACCCATGATTAATGCAGTTTCTCATACTCGTGGATACAATCTACGAGGGCCTGAACACCTTCCAGATCCATTGCGTTGTAGCAACTTGCACGGAAGCCTCCAACCAGACGGTGGCCCTTGATGCCGACCATACCGCGCTCGGAAGCAAACTTGAAGAAGTCGTCTTGCAATTCTGCGTATTCAGGTTTGAAGACGAAGCAGATATTCATGCGGCTACGATCCTCTTTGTTGGAAATAGTCGGCATAAACAGTTTGGATTCGTCAAGACATTTGTAGAGCAACTCTGCTTTAGCTTTATTACGAGCCTCAACCCATTGTACTCCACCATTAGCCTTGAGCCAGCGAAGAGTGAGCAATGCGGTATAAATAGGCAGCACAGGAGGTGTATTAAACATCGATCCGCCTTCGATATGCGTCTGATAATTGAGCATAGTCGGTATATAACGGCTGACATGACCCAGACACGACTCCTTTACTATAACGAACGTTACGCCCGCGGGCGCGAGGTTCTTTTGCGCTCCGCCGTAGATGATATCGTATTGGCTGACATCAATAGGACGGCTCAGTATATCTGAAGACATATCTGCTATCAAACGCACTTTGCCTTTCTTCTTGTATATCTCTTGCAACTTGGCATCGCTAATCTCTGTGCCAAAGATTGTATTGTTGGTAGTAATATGGAAGTAGTCAGCGTCCTGCGGGATCTCGTAATCTGTAGGAATAGAGTCTGTGCTTGCTGCCACCTCTACAGCTTCTCCGAATCCTTTTGCTTCTTTGAGTGCTTTCTTAGCCCAAACACCGGTGTTCAGGTAAGCAGCTTTCTTCTCAAGCATATTGAACGGAATCATGCAGAACTGAAGGCTCGCACCGCCTCCCAAGAAGAGAACGCGATATCCTTCAGGCACATTGAGCAACTCTTTGAAGAGCGCTTCTGCCTCATCTACCACAGGTTGGAAATACTTGGCGCGGTGACTAATCTCGAGCACCGACAGTCCTTCACCCTGAAAATCCAGAACAGCTTCTGCTGTCTGTTTGATTACTTCTTGTGGCAGGATACTTGGTCCTGCATTGAAATTGTATTTCTTCATATTACTAAATTTAGTTAGATTACATTACTTTGAGCATCCAGGCGCGGTTATTCCACGATGTCTGATGTATTTGCGGCAGGGTGGCTGCAGAGGCATTCTGCTTGTCGGCCATATAGAGCGCCATTGCTACTGCGGCCATGTCATCTGCCGGAGCAGATGCAGTCTGGTTGGCTGCAGGAGCAGCGGGTGTAGCGGGCTCCAGATACTGACGCAGGTTCTCCGGCACTTCCTTGCCTGCCTTGCGCATACGTTCTGCCAAGTCCTTGTTAAACTGCTCTTTGGCCAAACCGGACTTGAACTCACGATACTGCTTCTCGTGCATAGCAAACTCGAACAACTCTTCATCGTCTTGGCCGCGATCCCAACCGAGTTCTTCCATCTCCTTGATGTACTTAGGCAGCACATTAGGATAGAGGGCCTGAGGATCATCGGTATAGAATTCAAATCCCTTCTCCTTGGCCAATTCGACAATCTCCGGAGCCAGTGTTCCGGGCAGTTTACCGGACTTACCGAGTATCATTCCCCACATAGCAGGGTCCATACGGGTGAAGTCTTTCTCACCCATCGAGCGGCTAAAGAGGTTCATCAGCGCAGCGTTCTTTACGTATTGAGAGAACGGAGTCACGAGGCACGGAGTACCGAGCATCGGCCAGATACGTTGTACTTCGTCAAACAGTTGAACAAGCAGTTCATCCTCAGACAGTTCCGCTTCACCTTTCTTACGAAGATTGGCATTGATAGCCGCATGCATGCCCTTGAGATCGGCCATAAGCGAACCCATCATACCGCCAGGCAGACCGCAGCCCACCAGCAACGATGTCATCAGCGCATTCTTCGGATCTATCCAATAACCCAAGAAATCATCGATGAACTCTTGCGTCAGATTGCGCGCCTGCATGTACGCTTTCATATTGATATCCTTAACCAGGAATCCTGCCTCGCGCAACATTGCCTGAATGGTAATAACGTCCGGATGAACCTTACCCCAAGCCAGCGGCTCCATGGCCACATCCAGCACATCACCTCCGGCCTTAGCTACCTCCAGCATCGATGCCACCGAGAAACCCGGACCCGTATGTCCGTGATATTGGATGATGATATCGGGGTGCTTCTCCTTGATAGCTGCTACTATTACTCCCAGCATGTGCGGACGACCGATACCGGCCATATCCTTCAAGCATATCTCCTGCGCACCACCCTCTATCAACTGCTCTGCCAGATTGATATAATACTCGGCCGTGTGCACCTTGGAATAGGTGATACACATGGTTGCCTGCGCGGTCATGCCCGCTTCTTTGGCCCACTTGATGGACGGAATGATATTACGCGGGTCGTTCAGACCACAGAAGATACGTGTGATGTCAGTTCCCTGAGCATGCTTCACTTTGTACATCAACTGACGTACATCTGCAGGAACCGGATTCATACGAAGAGCGTTCAGACCACGATCCAACATGTGCGTCTTGATGCCTGCTTCGTTAAATGGTTTGGTAAATGTTCGAACAGCCAGGTTTGGATTCTCACCATACAACAGGTTAACTTGCTCGCTCGCACCACCATTGGTCTCTACGCGGTCAAAACAGCCCATATCGATGATTACGGGAGCTATTCGTGCCAACTGGTCCTTACGCGGCACATACTTGCCGCTACTCTGCCACATGTCGCGGTAAACAAGCGAAAATTGTACTTCTTTCTTCATTTTATTATTTTATGTTGTTTTTATTATCTATTATTATCTTTTATCTTTCTACTTCGGGCAACGCGCTCTGTCACAACCCGAATTTCTCCTTCATCGTCGGGTTGCCGTTGGTGAGTCGCTTGATTGTTACGTCTTGCAACTTCTTGTCAGCCGCACTCAGGTTATCTCCGGACTTAATGAGGTTCTCGCGCACTTTCGTCAGATGAGCTATCGTCTTGTCTATCTCTTCTATTGCGTCCGCAAAGCGCTCGTTAGCCAAACGAACATTGCGCGTAAAGCCGTCTTTGAAGGCTGTCAGTTTCTCCTCAAAATGTGTCACATCTATCTGCTGTGCCTTTACGAGCGCCAACTCACGTTTGGCATCCAGACTCTTGCGGCTGGTCTGACATAGCAGAGTGATGATCGGAACAAAAAACTGCGGACGAATGACATACATCTTATCGTAGCGATGACTCATATCCACGATACCGCCGTTATACAATTCGCTTTCCGGCTCCAGCATGGACACCAACACCGCATATTCGCAGTTCTTCTTGCGGCGGTCCTCATCCAGTTTCTTCAGAAAATCCTCATTCTTATGCTTGGTTGCCGTTTCGTCATTCTCGTTTTTCATCTCGAACATGATAGAGATATACTCCACTCCATCTTCGCCTTCGCTCTTATCACGAAACACAAAATCACCTTTTGTTCCCTCTACCACCTCGTTGTCTTTCTCAAAATATGCATTGGGAAAAAGAGGTCGTATGCGAGCAAACTCCGTTGCACAATGCTGCTCAAGTGTTTCACCCACCATCTTGGTCGAGAGACGCAGTTTCATGTCCTTGTAATACTCCACTTGCTCGTTGGCTGCCTTTAGTTGCGCCTCCATCTGCGTGCGCAGCGTGGCCAGTTCCTGATCCTTTTTCATATAGGACTCAGTAGCCTTCTGGCGAACCTCCATCACCGCCAGCTGCTTCTGCTGCTCGGCTTGCGTCACCTGCGACTGCAAGTTCTGTATTTGGTTTTGCAGCGCTTGCATTTTCTCAGCATTGGCCTGATCACGTCTGAGTTGGTCTGCCTGTAGCCGGGCCTGCTCCGCCTGCTTCTCTGCCGCCATACGCGCCTGCTGATTCTGCTCCAACTCATGGATACGACGAGCCAGTTCGGTCTCAAACTCGCTGTTCTTCACCTGATTAAGCAACAGAGCGTAATCCGCCTCATCCACGGTGAACGTACTACCACATTTCGGACATTTCAACTCTTTCATTATCGTTCTAATAAAATTGCGTGCAAAATTACAAAAAAAAAATGACATACACAAGAGTGTATGCCACTTTTCGTAATATTTTACGAATTATATGGAGTTGACCATGCTTCAGGACTCAAGGGGTAGCACATCCATTCTTCTGATTCTTCAGACAGATCATCGTTTGGTTCATTGGAACAGGACAAACGACGGTGTGCTGTATAGGTCGGTATTTCGTTTCTATCTACTACCGGCATGTCAAACTGACGGGCTGCCGACTTATATATAGCAACTAATTTTTCTAAGGGGTATAAATTGTTTTCAATAGGCTTGTTCTGTTTGGATAAATACTTGTCATTCGGGAGGTTACGCTTTACATTTTGTGCCCTAAGGAATCTTATACAGACTATTGAGTCTATGCTCTTCAATTCTCCTGTGGAGTAATGTTCGGTTCGTATCACGCATCCTATGGTATCCAACCTGTTGCGTCGCTTTTCACCTAACCGCTTGTTGCACCATAAGACGGGGTAAGCACTTCCTTCATTATAGTTGCAGACATATCCGGATACCAACGAACCATTCAGGTATTCCTCATGTCCAATCAAGCGACCACGCCGATCGAAATGACGAACGTGCTTCTTGGTTATAACCCGACTGCGATGGGCGCGATGGGACGCCTTCTTTGCTGGGCTATACACGTTGCCATACGACGGCACTAACAGGCCTGGCGGACCAGAATGGCAAAATGCATTTGCACAAGCAAAAAAGAGAAAGTATAATAAAATTGGTAAAGATTTATTCATTGTACCTTACTATCCGACATAACATGCGGGTGCAAAATTACTGCTTTTTATGCATATAGGCTGCTGATAATCGCTATTATTTTTCTAAATAGAAATATAAAACAATATATATATACTACGTATATATAGCAAAATACAATAGTTTTGAATGGTTTCGAAACTAAAATAACAAAATAGCCAAAAAAGGTGATTTGAAACACTTTTGAAAAAGATACGAAACAATTATGAAAGGAAGCGACCCACCAGAGCCGCTTCCTTCTTTGTATTCCAATTCGATGGATTATGCGATACTAATCGAACTATTCACCAAGAACGAAAATATTTCAAAATCCGCTGCAAAAATACAACTTTTTATTGACATATGCAAATAATAAGCAAGAAAAAATGAAAATATTTCGTCACTTTTCACCACACTTGCTACTTTTTGATACTATTTTTAATTTTTCTTGCACATTTGTTCAAATTTAACAAATTCAGCCAAAACCATGCCGAAATAATTAATATTATTTGTCGTAATTTTGTGTCTTATTTCTCAAATAGAACACTACTTAAGGCACAAAAAAATGTATTACCA
>JAILDU010000079.1 GCA_024689005.1 Paludibacteraceae bacterium | reverse complement strand
TAGAGCGGAGCGCAAGCGATATAGAGGTGGCCTTGCTCTATCACCTCCTTCATATGACGGAAGAACAGTGTCATAATCAGGGTGGCAATGTGCGCACCATCCACATCGGCATCGGCCATGATGATCACTTTGTGGTAACGGATCTTGCTCAGGTTCAGCGCCTTTGGATCATCCTCTGTGCCGAAGGTGATACCCAGGGCGGTGAAGATGTTGCGAACCTCTTCGCTCTCGAACACCTTGTGCTCCATCGCTTTCTCTACGTTCAGGATCTTACCTCTCAACGGCAGAATAGCTTGGTGAACACGGTCGCGTCCGGTCTTTGCGGTACCGCCTGCAGAGTCTCCCTCCACCAGGAATAACTCACATTCGCTTGCATCCTTGCTTACGCAGTCGGCCAGTTTACCCGGCAGACCGCCTCCGCTCAACGGACTCTTACGCAACACGCTTTGACGTGCGTTACGGGCTGCAATACGAGCTTGAGCTGCCAAGATCACTTTCTCTACTATCTTCTTCGCATCGTCCGGGTGCTCCTCCAGGTAGTATTGCAGAGCCTCCGCTACTGCGCTCGACACCATACCGGCTACCTCCGAGTTGCCCAGCTTGGTCTTGGTCTGACCTTCAAACTGAGGCTCGGCCACTTTCACCGAGATAACGGCGGTCAGACCTTCGCGAAAATCGTTCGGATCAATCGTCGAGTTACCGTCCTTATCTTTCAGTTTGGCCTTCTCCAGCATCTTGCTGTCCTCAGCGTATTTCTTCATCACACGTGTCAGAGCTGCACGGAAACCGGCTACGTGTGTACCGCCTTCTATCGTGTTGATGTTATTGACGTACGAATGCACATTCTCGTTGAAGTCGGTGTTGTATATCATTGCCACCTCCACCGGAGTGCCGTACTTGTCTGTGCTCAGGTGAATCACCTCGCTGATCAGCGGAGTACGTGTTCCGTCTATGTAACGAACAAACTCGCTCAATCCGTTCTCCGAGTAGAACACCTCTTTCTTACAGGTCTCCTGTCCGTCCTCGGTCTGCACTTTCACACGCTTGTCCTTCAGCACAATCCTGATTCCGGCATTCAGGAACGCCAACTCACGCATTCTGTTTGCCAATATCTCCCACTGGTAAACGGTCTCTGTGAAGATGGTGTCGTCCGGCCAGAACTGTACGAACGTACCCGTCTTACCTTGTTCCCAGTTTCCTGTTGCCTCTGCCTCGCTGATCGTGTGTACCGGTGCCTGAGGCTTACCTTTTGCGTAGTCTTGCGAGTGTATCTGGCCGTCGCGATATACTTCCACGTGCATCTTAGTCGAGAGCGCATTCACGCAACTCACACCCACACCGTGCAAACCACCGGATACCTTATAACTGTCTTTATTGAATTTACCTCCGGCGTGCAATACCGTCATTACCACTTCCAACGCACTCTTGTGCTCCTTCGGGTGCATATCTACCGGTATACCACGACCGTTGTCTTGTACTGTAATCGAATTATCCTCATTGATGTGAACGGTTATCTCATTACAGAATCCGGCCAATGCCTCATCTATCGAGTTGTCCACTACCTCGTAAACAAGGTGGTGCAGACCTTTCTGCGAGATGTCTCCGATGTACATCGCAGGGCGCTTGCGCACCGCCTCTAATCCTTCGAGCACTTGAATACTCGAACCATCATACTTTTCTTTCTGTTCTTCCATTTGTATTTTTGTGTATTGAGTTCTTCTATAAATTGCTTAACTTTGATTTCGTTGTTCCTCATGTAGATTGATTATTTCTCTTCTCTTTACGCGTCAAACCACATGCTCCTTCCTTATTTAGAGCATATTAAGATTTAGATTACTCGCACGCGCACATAAAATCGGCCGCAAAGGTATAAAAAAAAAATGACATGCGCAAGCGCGCGTGCCACTTTTTTGCGAATTTTTCATTTTTTTACTTACTTTCGCCCGTTTTTTGCTCCGACATACGTCTCCATTGCATGTTAAAACGCACATGATAACATACCGCAGGTATCGCTAACCCAAGCACGAATGCAATCCACATGCCCTTCGCACCCATTCCCAGCGGGAACGTCAATACCAAACCCAACGGCAACGCTACGCCTATATAAGCAAATACCGCTATCCGCATTGGAACACGCACATCCTGTATGCCGCGCAACATAGCCGCTCCTATGCATTGCAGACCATCCGAATACTGCAACAATCCGGCTATCAAAATCAACGTACAAGCTATCTCTACCACCTTCTCGTCTTCCGTGAAAACATAGGGCAGGTAGTGCCTCAGTCCTATCATAATCGCTGCTCCTATCGTGTTCATTACCAGGCATAAATGTACCGACGCACGACTCGCCATCTTCACCGCCTGCAGGTCCCCTTTTCCTAACTGATGCGACACGCGAATAGTAGTCGCGGCACCTATTCCCGTCGCCAACATAAACGTCATGTCCGCCATCTGATTCGCTATGTGGTGCGCCGCTAATGCCTCCTTGCTGATCCAACCGATGAACACAAACGATGACGTGAACAAAAATGCCTCCACAAACGATTGCATGCCTATCGGAGTGCCTATCCGCACATAATGCACCACTTCACGCCAACGAAGCATATTCCGCTTAATACCAACCAAATACTGCCGCCAGTCGTTCTTCCAAAACATCACCGCCACAAAGCATATCGCTGTTAGCAATCGCGCTATCAACGTCGCCAAACCCGCTCCGGCGGCTCCCATCGCAGGTAATCCGAAATGACCGAAGATAAATACCCAGTTCAGGCAGATATTCAGCAGATTGCACACTATCGATATGACCATCGCAACCGTCGTATTCCCCAGTCCTTCCAGAAATTGTTTGCACAGACAGAAAAACAAAAACGGCACTATCGAAAGCACTATCAGAATGAAATACGGCCGGGCGCAAACCACCACCTCCGGATCTTGTCCGAACATTCCCAATAGTGGTATGCACGGACCCAGTAACACAAGTGAAATCAATGTTACCAAACCTGTAAAAATCAGTCCGTTAGCCAGTAGTGCCGTTATTCTCTCTTTCGTCTTTTCTCCTTCGTTCTTCCCAACCTCATAACCCACTATCGGAGTAATGGCCATCAGCGCCCCCATCGCATAAACCATGACGGTAAAAAACAACGCGTTCGAGAAACTCACAGCCGCCAAATCCGCCGTGCTGTAATGACCCACCATGATCGAATCAAACAGACCGACCAACGCTGCTCCCAATTGAGTCAGCATCACAGGAAAAGCCAACCGCAGATTGCGGCGGTAATACGGCAAATATGTTGAAAATGAATAAGACACCTTACTTCGATTCGCAAAAAACTCGGCAAAGGTACACAATTTCTTCGACATATGCAAACAATTCACAAAAATTTCCCTCTTTCCCATCATCACCTGTCCCCCATCCGCCCAACTTTCGCCCATTCGTCCATTCGCCCATTCGTCCATTCGCCCATTCGTCCATTATTCAACTGTCAAAAGCGCGTTATTAGCGCGTCATTCTCGGGGTTTCGTCGGGACTTAATCCCGACATTAGTTGAATCTTCTATGTGCAACGAAGATAATTTTTCCTAATTTTTGATAATTTTTGACTTTTTAAAAATATCAATCTTTTTTCGATTTTTTTGATCTTTTTGGGTGCTTTTGGACCAATAAATCTTTCGCCCGTTTATTGTGTCGGGATCGAATCCCGACATCGGCTCCTTTGAGCCGCTTCTCTTTCCTTAATTCTTTCACTCTTTTATTCCTTAATTCTCAATTCTTAATTCTTTAATTAATCCGCTGTCGATTACGATAGATACACGATAGATACACGATAGATACACGATAGATATACGATACATACACGATACATATACGATAGATACACGTTAGATATACGACATATTATGCTTATCAACCCGTGAGGTGTCCCCAAAAAGTTGGACAGGGTTAGTAAATATTGTTAACTATTCGTGTGTTCATTGACATGTTGTTCATATAGGCGACTTTATAACTATACTGTGCCCCAAAACACCCGCCAATACGAATAAAAAATACTCATTTCCAACATTTTCCCCGGAGCGTTCTCCCGCCAATCGGGAGAAGCGGCCTCCGCCTAAGAGGGCAAAAATGCAAATTCCCAACATTTTCCCAACTAATAAATTTGGAGATATGAAAAAAAAACATGTATCTTTGCACATCTTTTATTTACTGATTGTCAAACACCTTAAAAAACACTTATCGTTATGTTGAAGCGATTCTTATCTTTTTTGCTTGTGTGCTGTCTGGTCTTCGGTTCTGCTATGGCACAATCGGTTGTACGACCTTCCATTCCTAACGAGGAGTGTGCCAGGGCTTGGACTAATTACAACCGGGGTAACGTACTCTGGAAAACCGGTTGGGGACTGTTCGGAGGTGGCGGAGCTGTTGCTACTGCCGGCTTGGTTTGTGGAGTATTGGGCGCATATGCGCTTAATCCGGTGGTAAATTTGTGTGGAGTTGGCGCAATGTTCCTCGGATGTGGAGCCATGGTTGCTTCTGTCCCGTGTCTTTGCGTGGGACAAGTAAAGCGGAAATCCGCCCGTTCCATAATCGAAAATATCCCCTGTGATCTGGTAGCACCAACGTGCGAACAACTTCAGGCGGACTACCGAAAAGCAAACAGAACGTGGATTGCCGGGTGGAGCCTCTTGGGTTCCGGAGTCGGGTTGACTGCATTGGGAATAGGCTTGCTCTATGGCACCAACATTGGGGCATTATGCATTCCCTGTTGGTGTCTCGGCTCTGCCGCAGTCATAAGCTCTGTTCCTTGTATCTGCATCGGTCACACCCAACGTAAAAAGGCTATGGATCTCATCAATACGCAATGCTCCGACCAGCCTGCACTTACTATCTCCATTCAATCGTCCGCTAACGGCCTCGGTCTCGCAATGCGGTTTTAAGATAAGTGGTAACACGCAGATGTTATATGAGATCATACCATGCAAACGAAGT
>JAILDU010000066.1 GCA_024689005.1 Paludibacteraceae bacterium | reverse complement strand
TGCGCAAGAGACACACGATGTACTATGGATGGAGCCGGATCGTCCCGGGATGGCGACCGGAACAGGTGTTATGCCATTTAAGAAAGTGATGTGGGAAACAGGCTTTGAGGCCGGGTTAGGCAATGAATACTCCATTCTCTTGCCGACGACTATGTTTCGGTTCGGTATCGCTCCATTCGCAGAACTGCGCGTGGAGTATGACGGCTTGTTGTTGCAACAAACGGATAAGTCTTGGTCTTACGAAGTGGCTCCGCTGATTATCGGTACCAAACTGCGTATTTTTGATGGCTCGGAGCAATACAAATGGATTCCGAAAGTGGCTCTAATGGCCAACTTGACTATCCCTTGTACGCGCACAATGGCGGAAATAATGCATGTCGCGCCATCGCTGTATGCCCTATTTTCTAATGATATAACTTCATGGTTCAACATAGGTTACAATGTAGGCGTGGAGTGGGATGGTCTACAACCTAAACCATATACATTCCTTGCCCTCTGTCTTGGATTTAACATAACTGAAGAAGTGGGCGCCTTCGTAGAGAGTTATAATTATATTACCGATTATGGCAGGAATATTGCCGGTGAATGTGGTCTGGATGCCGGATTCAATTTTATGGTACATGAGCGTGTGCAATTGGATATCTATGCCGCTATCAATGCAAAAAATCCTGCTGCGGAAAGTTATGTCGGACTTGGAGTCGCTTGGCTGATTAATTAATAGCATAAAATAATATAAATATGACAGATAAAATTCAATCTCTCAAACAAGAGTTGGCGCGGGTCTTTGATGATAACTTGCGTACCAAACAGTGGCAAAACTATGTCGATTATACCATTATTGGTCTTATCATCCTTTCTACGGTTGAGGTCTTTCTTTCTACGTATGATGGCATCGTGGAGAAATACGGCCTTTGGTTGAAAGTAGTGGATTATTTCACTACAGCCTTCTTTACTATCGAAGTCTCGCTGCGTATCTGGTGTGCTGACCTCATTGATGACAAATACAAAGGTTTCTGGGGCAGAGTGCGTTACTGCTTCTCGTTCTACGGCTTGATAGACGTTCTCTCTACGTATCCCTTCTACCTGCATTTCTTCATGCCGGTTCCGTACATCGCACTCAAAGCGCTGCGAATTGCACGTCTCATGCGTGTATTCCGCTATATGAAGGCCTTCAACGTCCTCTCAAGGGCTATGCGTGCCAAGAAAGATGAGATGTGGGTGTCTGTTCAGTTCCTTACAATCATTACGCTGATTCTCTCGTTTGTTCTTTTCTTTGTGGAGCACGAAGCGCAACCGGAAGTCTATAACAACGGCTGGACATCTGTCCTCTGGGCGTTTGCGCAGTATATCGGCGATCCGGGAGGTTTTGCAGACACACCGCCGATTACTGTCACCGGCCGTATAATTGCTTGTATCATCGGTGTGCTCGGAATAGCTATCTTTGCCGTTCCTGCCGGACTCATCGGCTCTGCGTTCTCGGAAGTGATGGAGAAAGACGAGCGCAAAGAGAAATCCGAAGGATGGGCGGAAAGGCTGCACTTGGCTTTTGAACGCAAACTCGACCGTCCTACCGGCTTTCAGATAGTTCCGCGCTACGTGTCTATCGTGGAGATTCAAGCGCGTTTGGGACTCAAAGAAGACGAGATATTGGATGCAGTCGCCTCTTCTGACGAAATGCGTCTGATTAATCTGGCATGTACTCAGCCTGCGGAACTACGACCGGCTGACAAACTGGCGGTGGAGAATTTTGTAGTCAATACACCATATGGATGCTGTATTGATCGTGGTTCTAAAGTAACGATTGTCACACCCAGCAATATCGTTGATCCGGTAATGGGGTGGTGGGGCTACTATATAGCAGAGATAGGAGGTTTTAATTTTGTGAGTCGTGAATTAGGACAGACACGTCCGTATCATTCTTTTTATCAATACAAGCCGGAGAATCTGGCTGCACATCAGCAGGAGTTCATGGCAGATATAAACAGGCTTGTTGATTCGGAAGACAAATGGCTGTTTTCTGTAATGGCAGCAAGTGGAGCCAACGAACCTGAATATCCGGAGCAGTTCCATTTTGGTTATGGAGCTAAGAAGGGCGATGATTCCTATACGGATTCTGACATAACGCTCAACGACACGCAGACGTTTGAGACGTTCTATCAGCAGTTTGCTTCTTTGCTTGAAAGCAAATATCACCTCCATGCGGAAAAGCAAAAATACCATAACAACTCAGTCAAGACATTATTTGCACGTCATTTGGAGCATCGGATCAATGCAATTACTTTGCGTGTTGCATGGAGTGTCACCTGTTGGGATATGCGCGCTATTCAGATAGCGCAAGACTTGGCTAATACAATTAATACTATCATCACCAAAACAGATGTACCTGTTAATCCGGACTTGAAAGCCAAACAAATGGGGTATGCTGAACAAGAGAACTAAAATATTGCTGACTGCTTTTGAGCCTTATGGCGGAAACGACACCAATATCTCGCAAAAGGTGTTGGATGCTACTCAGGCAGATGTTGCGAAACTTCTTCTGCCCGTTAGTTTTCGTCGT
>JAILDU010000043.1 GCA_024689005.1 Paludibacteraceae bacterium | reverse complement strand
TATACTACCCCAACGGAAGCTATACAGAGCGTGCTACTGATAAAGAAGGTAAGACGTGGAACGTAAAATATACTGCTGATAAGAATGGAAATATAATTAAAATGGAATCAACAAATATGAGTGCGCAATACTCTAAATTTGATAAATATGACAATTGGTTAATACTAAAGGGAGTCACTCATAAAGTTGCGAAAACGACTACCGAACGAGTCATTGAATATTACGAATAATTAAATACTTACATATATGGAAGAAACAAACATGCCTATTGAAGGCAAAGAAGAAAAATCGCTCAACTTCATTGAGCAGATTGTGGAGAAAGACCTCTCGGAGGGAGTGAACGACGGACGTATCCAGACCCGTTTCCCGCCGGAGCCGAATGGCTACCTGCACATCGGCCACGTCAAGGCCATCTGCATGGACTTCGGCATCGCTGAGAAATACAATGGTGTCTGCAACCTGCGTTTCGATGACACCAACCCGGTCAAAGAAGACGTTGAATACGTCGATTCCATCCAACAGGACATCGCTTGGTTGGGATTTAAGTGGGGCAATATCTATTATGCCTCCGATTATTTCCAGCAACTCTACGACCTCGCTATCCGTTTTATTAAAGAAGGCAAGGCCTATGTGGACGAACAGACAGCAGAGCAAATCGCTGAGCAAAAAGGCACTCCGACCGAACCGGGTGTTGCTTCGCCTTATCGCGACCGCCCTATCGAGGAGAACCTGCGTCTCTTTGAAGCCATGCAACGCGGTGAGATAGAAGACGGAAAAATGGTTCTTCGTGCTAAGATTGACATGGCTAACCCGAATATGCACTTCCGTGACCCAATCATGTACCGTATCATTACTACGCATCCTCACCACCGCACTGGTCGCAAATGGAATGTGTACCCGATGTACGACTTTGCACACGGACAATCTGACTATTTTGAGGGTGTAACCCACTCTATCTGCACATTGGAGTTTGAAGTGCACCGCCCGTTGTACGACTATTTCATAGATCAGATTTCAGGAGAGAATTTCGCCGGGCTGTCACCTTACGGACCTAACTATCGTCCGAAACAGCGCGAGTTCAACCGCCTCAACATCACCAATACTGTGATGTCCAAGCGTAAGATGCTCCAGTTAGTTAAGGAAGGACTTGTAGCCGGTTGGGACGATCCGCGCATGCCGACCGTATGTGGTCTGCGTCGTCGTGGTTATACGCCTAAGGCTATTCGCGATTTCATGGATCGTATCGGTTATACCAAGGTCGAAGGAATGATTGACCAAGGACTACTCGAACACACTATCCGCGAAGCACTCAAAGAAACTGCTCCGCGTGTCTGCGCTATCTTTGATCCGGTTAAACTCATCATCACCAACTATAATGGTGAAGGCGAGACGCTGACTGCAGAAAATATCGATGGAATCGAAGATCTTGGCACACGCGAGATTCGTTTTGGACGCGAGTTGTGGATCGAACGCGGCGACTTCCTGGAGGAAGCAGACAACAAGTTCTATCGTCTCTCTCCGGGCGGACGCGAAGTACGTCTCAAGAATAGTTATATCATCCAGGCTATAGGCTGCGACAAGGATGCTAACGGCAATATCACTACCGTCTATGCCACCTACGATCCGAATTCCAAATCAGGTACCGAAGGTGGTAACCGCAAGACAAAAGCTACCATCAACTGGGTTGAATGCAATTCATGTATTGATGCCGAAGCACGCTTGTATGACCGACTCTTTGCTGTAGAAAATCCAAGTGCTGAAGAAGGAGATTTCCGCGAGTTACTCAACCCGGATAGCCTGATTGTGAAGAACATTAAGGTGGAGGGCGCACTGCGTAGCGAACTACACGCTCCTATTATCGTCAATGGAATCGCCCAAGAGAACCACTACCAGCTTCTCAAACAAGGCTATTTCGTTGTTGATCCGGACACGACAGCCGAGAAACTCGTGCTCAACAGAACCTGTTCCTTGAAGGATAATTATCTCAAGTAGTGCGCACGCGCATTTTCAATAACAAAGAACAAGTGTTCTGCGATTGGCGGCACAAGTGGGTAAGACTCACCCCGGAAGAATGGGTACGCCAACAGTTGCTTCACCGATTGGTGGAGCAGCTGGGCTATCCGGCTTCGCTCATTGCCGTTGAGGTCGCATTTACTATTGGCAACGAACAATATGCAGTGAACAAAAAACAGTTCCGGGCAGATGCCGTTGTTTACGACCGAACCATGCAACCTCTCTTGATCATCGAATGTAAAGCAGACACCGTCCCTCTGACACAAAAAACGCTGGACCAGGCACTCACTTACAACCGACGACTTTCAGTCCCTTTCTTGCTATTGCACAACGGCCCGCAGTCCCTCTTTGTACAAGTATCAACTAACGGAATAATAACAACTACCACCGCCATTCCGCCGTTTTCAGTCCTACAATTAGAACAATGACTCTACAGCAGTACATAGAATCCACTATCTTGCCGCAATACGATTCGCTTGATGGAGGACACAAACGCGACCATGCGCAAATGGTAATAGACGAAAGTCTTAATCTGGCTCAACAGCATGGAGCAGATACACAGATGGCTTATGTAATTGCTGCATACCACGACTTGGGATTGCGCTACGACCGCGAGACTCACCATATCCGTTCCGGAGAGATTCTCATGGCAGACGAGCAATTGAGGCAATGGTTTTCCGAAGGACAAATGCTCACAATGCGCGATGCAATAGAAGACCATAGAGCCAGTGGCAAAAATCCCCCACGTACGATATACGGAGCAATTGTTGCTGAGGCGGACAGACAAATTGACCCGGTTCTTGTCATTCATCGGACAATGGCCTATAGTGCAAAACTCTTTCCGAATGGTGATTTCAATACACTATACAAACGAAGTAAAGAACACCTGCAGGAGAAGTACGCGGAAGGAGGATACCTTAAATTATGGCTTAATAGCGAACGCAATGTGGCCAACCTGAAAATCTTGCGAGACATAATCAGCAACGAACCCGAACTCCAATCACTATGCCGACAATGGTATGACAATAACCTCAAAATCCTAATATAAAAGTCATCTTCCGTGGAAAATAAGTTATTACCTATATTATTGCCCGTTCGGTCTGTTAAATTCTTATTTGTGTTCTTAGCCGGAGCTCTCATTACCGAAACCGACGTAGAACGCCTCGGCCGCTGGTGGTCGATAATTGCTGTAGTAGTAAATATATTAACCATTATGTTGCTCGTCTATGTTGCACATAAAAGCAACCTAACTTTTGGGCAACTGATCAATTATCAACGTGGAGCCACCGGATGGACCTCCGTCTTGCTTATTACACTGATTATTCTCTTCATCGGCATGGCAGGCATGTATTTAGCAGGTTTCCTATGCTACAACAATTTTCTCTATGCGCCTTCTGTAATCATTGCGCCTATTCCTAAATGGATTGCCATCATCAACATCCTGTTGCTCCCTATATCTACTGTCTTTGCAGAAGACGGATTATACTTGGGATGCGGTGTTAATCAAATCAAAAACAAATACACCGCTATACTTGTGCCGGCATTCTTCTATGCCTTTCAGCACTGCTTTATTCCCTTTCTCGTTGACGGACGATACATTTTGTACCGCTTCCTGTCATTCCTTCCGCTGACTATTATTTTATGCGCCTATTACTACAAAAGACGCAATCCCGTTCCTGTCATGATTGGTCACGCAGTCATCGACTTGGCTACCGCAATACAGATTCTCGCTACATCACTCATTCCGGGATTATATGAGACCATGTGCGGTATATAGCCACTAATTAATAACTACAATGAATTGGACAATTATCATTATTGAAGCACTTGTGCTAACTGCGGCTTTTACTGCTATGATTCTCATCCCGTTGGTTAAAAACCCGGTTTGGTGGATTGCCGATTATCCGGAAGATATTCAGGAGGAATACTTCAAAACACACGAACGCATTCCTTCCAAATTCTTCTCCCTTACTGTTTTGTTAAAAAAAGGCTTTGCCGTACTCGTTGCACTTGCGCTGCTTCTTCTGGTAGTTTGGCTAGCCGGGGCATATGATTTTTGGTCTGCTTTTGCTGTCGGCTACGGCATGTGGTTTATTATTGATTGGTACGATTGCTTCTTCTTGGATTGGGTTTTATTTGCCAATATGAGATCAGTACGCCTACCGGGGACTGAACACATGGACACTGCATATCACCAAAAGAAATACCACTTCATACAATCCTGTTGGGGCATGCTGATTGGACTTATTCCATGCCTTATCGGAGCAGTTCTCTACGCTTGGCTCATTTGCTAAACATCCATATCTATTGAGTAATCGGACTTATCTCGAGCCTAAATGATGCGTATTTGAGGATTGGACAAAGAAAAAGAGGGATGATTACCCTCTGTTTTTGACGAAAAGTACCCTGCGCATTTGCATATATCATTTTTTTGTAGTAATTTTGCACCCGATTTTCTTGCAAACGTATATAAAAGAACTATTATAAATGGCTAATTTTCAGAAATTAACTCCTCGCAGCGAGGACTATTCCAAATGGTACAACGAACTGGTTGTCAAGGCAGACTTGGCAGAACAGAGCGCCGTACGTGGATGCATGGTTATCAAACCATATGGATATGCTATATGGGAGAGCATACAGGCCGAACTCGACCGTCGTTTCAAAGAACAAGGCGTTAAGAATGCCTATTTCCCTCTGTTGATTCCCAAATCATTCCTTAGCCGTGAGGCTGAGCACGTTGAGGGATTCGCTAAAGAATGTGCTGTGGTTACACACCACCGACTAATGAATGACCCTAACGGCAAAGGAGTCGTTGTTGATCCACAAGCCAAACTGGAGGAGGAACTCATTATCCGCCCGACGTCAGAGACCATTATCTGGTCCACATATAAGAATTGGATTAACAGTTACCGCGATCTGCCTATCCTCTGCAATCAGTGGTGTAACGTTATGCGTTGGGAGATGCGTACCCGCCTCTTCCTGCGTACGGCCGAGTTCCTCTGGCAAGAAGGACATACTGCCCACGCAACCAAAGAGGAGGCCGAGGATTACGCACGCCAAATGTTGGATGTCTATGCAGACTTTGCAGAGAACGTGATGGCTATTCCGGTGGTGAAGGGTGTTAAGTCACCTAACGAGCGTTTCGCCGGTGCACTGAATACATATTGCATCGAAGCAATGATGCAAGACGGAAAGGCTCTGCAGGCAGGCACAAGCCATTTCTTGGGACAGAACTTCGCCAAGAGTTTTGACGTACAGTTCCTCAACAAGGAGAATAAGTACGAATATGTATGGGCAACCAGTTGGGGCGTTTCGACACGTTTGATGGGTGCGCTGATCATGACTCACTCGGATGACAACGGACTCGTTTTGCCGCCGCACTTGGCTCCGATACAAGTAGTTATCGTGCCTATCTACAAGAAGGAAGAGCAGCTGGCCGAACTATTGGCTAAACTCAACCCGATTGCTGACCAACTGAAGGCTCTCGGCATCCGCGTTAAGGTGGATACTGACGACAAGTATACACCGGGATACAAGTTCGCAGACTACGAACTGAAGGGTGTGCCTGTTCGTTTGGCTATGGGTGGCCGCGACTTGGAGAACAACACCATCGAAATTGCACGTCGTGATACGCAAACCAAGGAGACCATTTCGCTCGATGGAATCGTAGATATTGTCAAGAATCTGTTGGAGGAGATCCAGAAGAACCTACTGAAAAAGGCGCTTGATTTCCGTATTGCTAACACCCGCGAGGTGAATAGTTACGAGGAGTTCAAAGAGGAACTGAAGAAGGGTGGTTTCCTTCTCGCCCACTGGGACGGCACAGCCGAGACCGAGCAGCGCATCAAGGACGAGACCAAAGCAACCATCCGTTGCATCCCCTTGGCAGACCTTCCGGGTCACAAGAACGAGCCGGGCAAGTGTATCGTTACCGGCAAACCGAGTGCAGGACGCGTGGTATTCGCGCTGAACTACTAATCACGCGATTTCATCGGAAAGAAATTAGTCCGATGATGTCGTAAAATATTCGATCACATCGTCACCAGAATGGAGGCGAGTATATAGGGAAGGGCGCCGATAAGGACGCCCTTACTTAATTTCCAAGTATCTGTAGTATAAAAGACAAAGATAAGCGCCAAGTCCGGAAAAACGGACACCAGCAACAACTTGTTAAGAATACCGCCTGCATTAAAATAAAGCATGCGCAGCGGATACCAAAGGTCATTCGCCTCGATATACGTCAGTCCAAATGCCGCCGGCAGTATCAAACCAATCAATATGCCTATCCAATAACGGTCAAAGCGATCCATATGCAGTCAAATCTATTGTAGTGGGGGTGATAGCCAATTGCTGGTGCTCCAGTGCCCATATATCCGTGTCTGTGGCTTCCGGCTCGTCATTGATGTACTCTCCCGCCAATCGCCATGCGCTGTCTGCATCGGCAGGCACTTCATCTACAGCCTCCAATTCATTAGCCCAATGACCACGGCACTGGCGTGTCCATCGAATGCCTTCTATTTCACCCACCGGCGCATTAATATTGTAGCACGTGCATGGAGGAAATCCCTCTTCCAGCAAATGTTGAGTTATGTCGCACAAGAATGGTTGCAGCCAATGAAGATCCACGTCTAATTGGTGCGTATTGATAGACCAACCTATAGCAGGTATCCCTTTTTCTGCAGCCACCAAACAAGCGCCCATTGTTCCGGAATAAATCACATTGATAGAGGCGTTGCTTCCATGATTAATGCCCGAAACGAGCAAATCTATGGATTTACCACGCATGACAACTTCACGCGCAAGCTTCACACAATCTGCAGGAGTACCATTCGTTACATATACCTCCGCTCCGTTCAGGTCATGTTCTTCCACCCGTTTAAGCCATATCTGACCTTCTACTGTTATACATGCTCCGTTTCCGCTACGTGGTCCGTCAGGTGCGATTACTGTAACTTGACCCAATTTGGTCATTTCACGCGCCAATAGACGAATGCCAGCAGTGCCCCACCCATCATCATTTACAACTACTATATTCATTTCTTGACGATGTCTATTACTCTTTGTGCAAGTGCATCAGCAGCCTCCATGGTTGCCGCTTCAGAATACACTCGGATTATCGGCTCTGTATTGCTCTTACGCAAGTGTACCCAACCTTCTGCGAAATCTATTTTCACGCCATCGCGAGTATCCACGCGCTCATTGCTAAACTCGTCTTTAACGCGCGAGAGGAGAGCATCTACGTTTGTTTCCGGAGTTAAATCAATACGGTTCTTACTTATACAATAATTCGGCAAGGAGCGACGTATTTCACTCACACGCTTGTCTGTCTTGGCCAAGAGTGACAAGAACAAAGCAACACCTACCAGGGCATCTCGACCGTAGTGACATTCAGGATAGATTACTCCACCATTTCCTTCTCCCCCTATGACAGCATTCACACGCTTCATCTCTGTCACTACATTTACTTCTCCTACTGCTCCTGCGCTATAGGAGCATCCGTGAGCGCGTGCAACATCACTCAATGCACGAGACGAAGAGAGATTACTTACTGTACTACCGGGAGTGTGCGAGAGTACATAATCAGCAATACTTACCAATGTATACTCTTCACCGAACATATCTCCGTTCTCACAAATGATAGCCAGACGATCTACATCCGGATCAACAACAAATCCCACGTCAGCCTTGCCGCTACGTAGCAAATCGCTGATTTCCGTCAAGTGCTGCGGTAGCGGTTCCGGATTATGCGGAAAACGTCCGTCAGGAGTACAATTGAGTTCGATGACATTCTTCACACCCAATGCTCGCAACATGGCAGGAATAGCCAGACCGCCGACCGAGTTGACACAATCGATGGCAACGGTGAAATTGCGCTTGGCGATGGCGTCCTTGTCAACCAATTTGAGTTTCAAAACTTGCTCTACGTGATAAGGAAGATAATCTTTCGAACACATGTGCCCCAAATTATCTACTTCTGCAAAGGAAAAGTCCTCCTTCTCTGCAATTGACAACACGCATTTCCCTTCCGCGTCATTGAGAAACTCACCGCGTTCGTTAAGCAATTTGAGCGCGTTCCATTGCTTGGGATTGTGACTCGCTGTCAGGATGATACCTCCTGCGGCTTTTTCGCCTGTAACAGCCAACTCGGTTGTCGGAGTAGTGGCCAAGCCAATATTCACGACGTCATAACCCATGCCCATCAGTGTGCCGCAAACGATTTGCTCTACCATGTGACCGCTCAGGCGGGCATCACGTCCTACAACGATAGTGTTGTTGTTTGGCATAGCAGCACGTCGCTGGGTGGCATAGGCTGCGGTAAAACGTACGATGTCAACGGGATTTAATCCCTCTCCTACGCGTCCGCCTATTGTTCCGCGGATTCCGGAAATACTCTTAACTAAACTCATTGGTATAACGATTTATGATTGATAATGTTTTTACTCTGTTGAGTATTTATTGCTTAACTTTAATCTTCAGAATATACCCATATGGTGTGACACTATTCTGTTCAGTAGAGAATCCCAACTTACTGGGTTGGATAATTGAGCACTGCGAATCCGGGTACTTCATATACCTTACAGCCAAGTGCCAGCCTACCGCCTCACAATCGCTTGTATTCATATAGTGGAACTCATATGGATATGCTTGGTCAAGTGTAGTCCAGCTGCTGATTGTATCAGCATTCTCAGTCAAGGCAAACTGCTTGTATCGCGCCACTATTGTGGCATTGGCAGAAATAGTCAAATCTATTGTATCCTTGCGATTTGGACCGATGGAATCGACGCGAATAGAATCTCCGCGTTTGATTAAATGGAAATAGAAATTGTCGTAACCCGGCACTTTCAGATAATCCTTCTCTCCCCATACATAATCGTCTGCCGGTACTTCTGTTAGAACATTCAAATTATTGCGCGATATATAATTGGCGATCAGTTTATCCTCCTTGTTACGCAAGTCTGAATAGGTGTTTTGATGGCATCCTGTCAGCAGCAGAGCCGGAGCAACGGATACCAGAAAGAAAAGTCTTTTCATTTATCGTATCTCAATTTCAAATATTACATTTTCGTAAGGCGCAACATACTCTGTACCTTTCATTCCGTATGCTGCATACCATGGCGCATACATCCGCATTTTGGCTCCATGATTCCAACTGTTTATATTACGCTCTATGGCCATCGGCATTTCAAATTTTCCAACACTATATGTTTGTTCAATATCCGTGAGCATCTGCCCGTCAAGTCTATAGGTACAGATGTGTACCGTACATGACGTGCCCAGGCGGACAAGCGAGTCGCTTCCTGCTTCTATCTGATGAACCCAAACACCTCCGTCATAGAGAGCATACTTTTCTTCTTGTGATTGCGCCAACTGAAGAAGTTCTTTGTCAGCGGCTAAGGCCATTTGCCTATTTAGTTCCAACAATGCCATTTGGGCGCTATCCAACTCAGGTTCCTTGCCCAGCCAACGTGTCGGACGTTGCGGTCCTTGATTGCCACAACCAATCAATATCAATAGGCACGACAGGGATAATATTAAGCGTAGTTGTTTTCTCATTTTGCCAGACGCTCCAAGTACCGACCATAGGCCGTTTTCATCTCCCGACCGAGAGATCTCAATTGCTCTGTACTAATCCATCCGTTGCGCCACGCTATCTCTTCTATACAACTGATATAGAATCCCTGACGATTTTGGATTGTTGCGATAAAATTACCAGCTTCCAGCAGGCTGTCACAATTACCGGTATCAAGCCATGCGAAGCCTCGACTAAACAACTTAACTTTGAGCGTACCCTCTTTCAGATACATCTTATTCAGATCAGTTATCTCGTATTCGCCGCGTGCACTCGGTTTGAGTTCTGCAGCCTTGTCGCAGACTGTGCTATCATAGAAATAGAGTCCGGGAACTGCATAGTTGCTCTTCGGTTCTGACGGCTTTTCTTCCAAACTTAACACATTGCCATCGGCATCGAACTCCACCACACCATACGCACGAGGATCTGCCACTTCGTATCCAAAGATACAAGCGCCACGCTTTCCTTCAGATACTCCGGCAACAGCCTCCTTAAGCATAGCACTAAAACCATGCCCATAAAACATATTATCGCCTAATATAAGACAACCGGGTTCGCCACTCAAGAACTCTTTTCCCAACACAAATGCTTGCGCCAATCCGTTCGGTTCCAATTGAACCTTGTATTCCAAACGCATACCGATACGACTGCCGTCACCCAACAATTCCTGAAACATAGGCAAATCGCGTGGCGTACTAATAACAAGCACCTCACGGATACCGGCCAGCATAAGACTGGAAAGCGGATAATAAATCATAGGCTTGTCATAGACCGGCATGATTTGCTTGCTGATGGCTTTACTCAGAGGATAGAGACGCGTTGCGCTACCTCCGGCTAGAATGATTCCTTTCATGTTGTTTTTATTGTGTGCTCTATGTGTAGATCAACTATGTGGGTGCAAAAGTACTGCTTTTTTTTGAGATATGCAAAAAAAATGCGTTTTTTTACCGAATCCTTGCAAATAAAGTTTTATCTCACAAAAACATATTAACTTCTTCCGTATGCAGAAACTATAAGTTTAACGAGCGGATGACGAACGATATCTTTCTCGTTGAATTCGATGATTTTGATACCCTCTATATTCCTAAAACGGTCGATGGCATCGCGCAAACCTGACTTTTGGGAAGGTGGCAAGTCAATCTGAGTCATATCACCGGTTACAATCATTTTTCCACCTATACCAAGACGAGTAAGGAACATCTTAAGTTGCGGGACCGTAGTGTTTTGCGCCTCATCAAGAATGACTATAGCATCGCTTAGCGTCCTTCCTCGCATAAAGGCCAATGGAGCTATTTGGATTACTCCTTTCTCCATATACTCAGTCAGTTTGACACTCGGAATCATATCTTGCAGGGCATCGTACAAAGGTTGGAGATACGGATCTATCTTCTCTTTCATATCACCCGGCAAAAATCCCAACTTCTCCCCGGCTTCTACTGCCGGGCGCGAGAGTATAATACGTTTGACTTCTTTGTTCTTCAGCGCTCGAACAGCCAACGCGATTGCTGTGTATGTCTTCCCGCTACCTGCAGGTCCGATTGCAAACAACAAGTCGTTATCCTCATATGCTTTAACCAAAGCTTGCTGATTAACAGAACGGGCAAAAACCGAACGGCCGTTAACTCCGTGCAAAATAAGGTGGTCCGGCTGCTGTGCGTGCGGTTCTTCGCCATGCAACAATTGTAAGATCTGTTGTTCGTTCAATGTATTAGTCCGGATACAAAATGCCTCGCATATGCGTAAAGCTTGCTCAAAACGGCCGATGGCCGTCTCCGAACCGGTTACTTTAACCTGGTAACCACGAGCCACAACACGCACATCGGGATACTGATTGCGCAGGCACATCATATTCTGGTTATTCACGCCATAGAAGGTTGGAGTGTCAAGCGCTTCGTTAAGAGTAATGATTGATTCCATTTATTGTGTTTTATATTCTACGTATTTGTACAAGGTGATGAGAATGTGAGCCATTCTCTGCATTAAATATTCCGATTTCATCGAGCTTTTCCACTTTCACTCGTCCAGAGCAGTGGATTACTCGTTCCGGATCCAAAATGATGCCAACATGCGATATCTTGTCGGGATTTGCGGTCCCGTCATCTAGTCCCTGATGGTCAAAAAAGACAAGATCTCCGGCTTGCGACTTCTTTATGTCACTAATGAGCCGTCCTTGCGTAATTTGCTCGCTTGCATTACGGAGTAGAGTCTTGCCAAACAGACTTAAAATAATCTGGGTGAAACCGGAGCAATCCATACCCATTGCATTTTTTCCTCCCCACAAATATGGTATGTTCAAGAAGAAGCGAACAGCTTGTTGCAATGTGTTTCCATTGAGTTCAAGCGGAGCTACGGACACCATACTTGGGTCTATCCGAAAACTCACTCCCAATAAAGAGAAACGGCCATCCTGATAGTTGGTCAGTTTGGTACCGGCAGTCAACGGAATCGTTTGGTGATTATTTTCGCTCATGGCATATGCCATAGGATAGACTACTTGTGCCGCATTTACATAGTCGGTTGCATAACCTTTGTACTCGTCTTCAGACATAGGAACTACCATCTTGCTGTCCACCCAGCCTTCATGACCATCCGAATGTAGTTTAATTCGATTCCATCGGGTTTTTTGCTCCAATATTGTACATGTCTCACCAAAGAGCATTTGCGTCGTTTGTTCGCTACTCTCCGCTGATTCCGCCCGTACCGGCACTACACTATGTAAACTGATTGCTTTTATCATACCATATCAATTGATTCTTCTGCTGATAAATCGAGTGCAAAGATAATACAAAAAAGTGATATACGCAAGCACGCACATCACTTTTTATTAAGGATTTCCTTTTTCTCAATTTACCATCGAACTCTTATCGGGGTTTTATCGGGGTTTTATTGATACGAATCCAACCAGCACATAGAATGTGATATTTGGTTAACTAGAATGCTATTTCAATGCCTCCGACAATGTTGCGGGCGAGAGGATAAGTCTCGCGATACTCGCCCGAACTGACATCCGGATTGACGCCGGAGAAGCGAGTGGCGGTTGCCACATTGTCCGCCGAAACGAAAATACGGCACTTGCTCATGTACTTCTGCGGAATCAGCGTTGCACAGAAATCATAACTGAGCGTGATATTCTTCAGGCGGAAGAAACTGCCGTCCTCCAAATAGCGAGACGAAAACTGACTGGCATCCTGGTTACCGCCAAGCACAGCCTTCGGGTGGGTAGCTATATCGCCCGGCTGAGTCCAACGGCTCCAACCGAGTCGGTTGTTGTCCATCGAGAGTTGGTTGTAACCAAGGTACGCGCCATCGGCATCCATCGAATAGCGGACGTAGTTGTACACCTTGTTGCCATAAGTGAAATTGGTATTGATGCTGAGCGCCAAACCTTTCCAACTAAGTTGCGTATTCAGACCTCCGAAGAAGAGCGGCGTGACCTTGCCGACTGCGTGAGGCAAAGCAGCATTGTAGTTGCTGGTAACGGTCTTGTTGCCGGCGGCATTCAATATATAATTGCCATCTGCATCCACTCTATACCACAACGGATCACCGTTGGCCGGATTGACACCCGCCCACTCTTTCATATACCATGTGTACGGGTCCTCGCCTACTTTGAGCGATGAAGTTGTGTAACTGAAGGAGAAACCATAATCCGGCAATTCGGTTAACATTAGTTGGTTGAAGGCGATATTGAAGCCCACATTCCAACGCAAGTCGTTCATATTGAGGACCTGTGCATCCAGACGATAGTCAATACCGCGTCTACGCATCTTGTATTCTATTTTGGAATAATGACCACCGTAGTAAGGTACGATATATACATATACATTCTCCAACTCATTGTAATCGGTTTGATAGAGGTCGATAGACATATCAATGCGATTGATGAAAGCCAGGTCAATGCCTACAGTATAAGTATTCGAATGCTCCCGACCGGAAAATATAGAAGGCGGAATCACCACAGCCATTCCCGGATCAGTGAAATGACTCGAAGTGTAGTCCGGCAGGTCATCAGAAGCACGATTGTTACTCGTAAAAATATAATTGGCGCGCAGTTTAAGGAAACTAACTATATTCTGTTCTTGCATAAAGGCCTCGTTGCTAATCAGCCATGCGGCAGAAACAGACGGGAAGTGTCCCTGAAGACTTCCCGGAGCATAGAGAGAACTTGCTCCACAACGATAAGCCGCATTGATAAAATAGCGCTTGGCATAATCATACCCCACTTGCGCAAACACGCCATAACTCAGGCCTTTAGTTGCGAATCCACCTACAGAAAGAGGAGTTACAACATTAAGCGCATCCATTCCATCAAGCATCCTTATTCCATCAGCGGTGAAATATTCGGATTTCCACAATCCGTATTCTCCGCCAATCAAACCGCTAACGGAATGGTCTCCCCACGTATATGCAGCCCTCAGGATATTGGTAGTAATAAAATTGCTTCCCTCACCGGGTTGCTTACCTAAATATCCATCCTTAAAATTGGTATCGTACGTGCGCGGGTCTATATAACTTGAAAACAGACTACTCCCGAAATCATAAGAATTGGTCGAAGTGAAATGCAGCCAATCGGTGATGTGGAAATTGAGTTGGAGCGAAGCGGCGAAAGAGAATTCCTCTAACCTATCGTAATTGTATTGCGCACTATGCAGGGAATTTGTTTGGCTGCTCCACCATTTGCCACCGTTATCCGGACGGGTACCGCTGCCAATACGCACATATTGGTTCGTTACATTGCCGTCGGCATCATATGCGTACGGGCAATCCCAAGGCAACTTATAGAATGCGTCGCTTATCATCCGACCACTATACGGTCGATTGGTTTTTGAACTGACGAAATCAGTCTTAATATGCATATCCAGCCACTTGCAAACGTCAATCTTCAGCGCTGCATGGCCGGCGAACTTTTGCATACCGGTGGATTGCATTGTACCGTCTTCTCCGTAGTAATCCAGCGAGCAGTAGTATCCCACGCGCTTACCGCCACCGGCTACAGACACATAGTGGTTCTGAATCAGGCTATTACGGTAAACCTCGTTCCGCCAGTTGTAGTCAGCCAATTCGCTCAAGGCCGGATATTTGTCGTTGAATTCCGATTCGCTATAGAGTGATTTATGATAGTTGTACAGTTCTTCCGATTTCATCGGTACGAAATTGCCGAATTGGGGCATCGCTGTGCCCACGCGCGAACGTATAGTAACGCGCGGTTTGCTGCCATAAGCACCGGACTTGGTAGTAATGACAAAGACTCCTCCGACAGCTCCGCCGTAGAGAGCAGCCGAACCGGCATCCTTGAGAACCGAGACGGTCTCTATGTCATTGGGATTGAATGTGCCGCCTACGATACCGTCCACCACATAGACCGGCATTGCGGCACCACTATTCGAGTTGATTCCGCGTACACTGATTTCGGCACTGCTACCGGGCTGACCGCTGGAACGGACAACTCGTACTCCGGCCATTTTGCCTTGGAGCATATCTCCTAAATCGCAGGTAGTTGCATCCGTAAGCGTTTCCGCGGAGATAGTTACAATAGAGGCGTTAACATCAGACTTTGCAGTTTCCCAATAGCCGAGAGAGACTATTTCGCTGATAGAATCTACCGCTGCTTCGTCTGCCCACATAGCTGTAGATACCATAAAGAGACATAGAAGAATAGAATACGATTTTTTCATAATAGCATTATTAATAATCATAAGGTGTATATTCCTTCTTAATTGAAAACGGGCACAAAGATACTACAAAAAAACGATATGTGCAAACAGACATGCTACTTTTCGGGTTTTTGTGAGCGCGAGAGTGGCTCAAGGGTCGCTAAATAACCTAGGTATAACCTAGGTATCACCTAGGTATCACCTAGGTCTTTCTCGTAATTGACAGTCAAAGAATCAAAGAGTGAATGGAGAATGAATAGACGAAAGAAAAAAAGAAGAACCACCTAGGTGGTTCTTCCGATTCTTTTCCTAATAATGCGCTCCGCTTAAGCGAGTTTATTTACGAAACGAGCCAATTTCGATTTGAGGTTGGCAGCCTTGTTGTCGTGAATAATGTGACGCTTAGCCAGTTTATCAAGCATGGAGCTTACTTTTGGCAGAGCCTCAGCAGCAGCAGCTTTGTCGGTAGTTTTACGCAAGTCGCGCACAGCATTACGAGTTGTTTTAGCGTAGTAATGATTGTGAGCTTTGCGGGTTTCCGTCTGGCGGATACGCTTCAAAGATGATTTATGATTTGCCATCTTGTTATTAAATTAATTTTTGCTGTCAGCAATACGTTATTTGCATTCAGCGGTTTAGTAATATCCTTTAGCCTTGAGAGGATTGGCCTCCAGATTTGACTTTAGGGAAGGTCTTTGGTAGTGCCAAGGGGAATCGAACCCCTATTGCAAGAATGAAAATCTTGAGTACTAACCGTTATACGATGGCACCAAATGACTTGGTATTTACTGACTTAGGACTTATTTCCACTCATCCTGACGTCAAAAGCGGGTGCAAAGGTAGTACTTTTTTTTGACATGACCAAATATTTCTGCATTTTTTTGCAATTTTCTGCACTTTTATGGATCATTTAACCTGCAAAAGGGTACTACTACAGCCTCCGATGTGCCCCACTCCGCCTTCTATGTTCGAATAAACGTGTATCGGTTCTTGCTCCCCCAAGGACTCTTTGATAGCATCCATCACTTGATCTACGATTGATTTGTCAGACTCCGGCATTCCGCTGGGAGCATAGATAGAGAATTGATGTTGTGCAAGCAGAGAGGAACGGTCAAAGCGGTAGATACTATATGTGGTAGCAAAGGCATATATACTCAATCTGTCTAATTGGACATTAATGGCATGGCTGCGATCATCTTCGTTCCATTGGCGGTCAATAATAAAGCGGATCTGCCGTTTGTTCTGTAACGCCGAAGACGGGAAGAACAGATATGTATTAGTTTCCGCGCCATAATATCCAGATACTTGGGGGTTTTGCGCTTCGGCAAAGACGGGGTCTGTGGAATAGATATTCGTCAATGGCGCATATGCATTTCCGTAAGATGATTGGACATACAGGGCACCTTCGGTTAGTATGACGGCAATCATGTCATCCGGATTGCCCCGATATACATCAAACTCAAGTGTCAGTTCGACCCAATAATTAGGTAATACTTGGTATGAGACAATCCGCGCAGATAGTTGTCCGGGCATAACTTGGTGTGCTACAGCCATGGGATAATCAGGATTGGAAGCCCGTATTTCGACTGTATCATGTGGCTGAAGCAGAATGTCTTCTTGTACATAGGCGTCCAATGAGTCGCTATGTGTCATTGGCAGCCATGGTCCGCCATTAACGCGCATAGAGGCATCAACCATGACAGATCGCATACTACTAAGGTCTGCATTTCCATTGCCTATAAAATGAGAATGTCCCACCTTAAACTGAGGCATACCTCCAACTGCCAAGTCTGCAGAAAGCGCAAGCATCTCCGGTTCTGTTGCTCCATTGTACTCTATTTCGCGCATAAACATATCGCCACAAGACGCAAACGACAGTAATACTATGATTATACAAGATATACGTTTCATCGCGTTAGAATTTGAAAATATAACTTATGCTCGGCAAAATTGGGAAAATACTAATTTGATAGAGCGAGCCTGAATATATATTTGATTCAATCATGACAGGGTTCATGTGACAATAGACGTTGTAACAACTCACATTGAGCATGTGCTCGGCATGTGACCATTTCTTGTGCGGGAAATGGAAATTGATTGCCAAATCGAGTCTATGGTAATCCGGGAACTGATAACTATTGCGTTCTTTATAATACTCCACTTCTCCATAATTGTCATAGTAAATCTGCGTAGCAAGTGTACCTCGATTGCCCGTACCATAGACAAATGTGCCTGCTATGTCAATTCTCGGTGTGATTTGGTACATAAGCGTAATACTCAAATCGTGTTCACGATCATACTTGGCATGAAAGGGCTTTCCTTCGTTGATATTATCAAACTGACGCATAGAGCGACTCCATGTATAACCGATCCAACCTGTAACAGGTCCCACCTTGCGTTGGGCAAGGAATTCTACGCCATAACTCCATCCGTTTCCGATTTCGACCTGCGTTTGCCATCCTTGGGAATTAGTCATAAAATTGGCTCCTTCTTTGTACTCCAAGAGATTGAGACTACGTTTATAGTATCCTTCTACGCTCAACTCGACCTGGCCGAGCACATCATAACTGAGACCCGAAGCCACTTGCATGGAGCGCATGGGTGGCACTTCGCGCGTAACGGGAACCCAAAGATCACTTGGGAAAGAGACACGACTATTGCTAAGCAGATGAACGTATTGTGACATATAGGAATAACTCATCTTGAGCGCTACGTCTCTATGCAAGAGGAAGCGCATACCTATACGTGGTTCTGCAGAAGGATAGACTTGGCCGCTGATAGAATAGAGACTGAATCGTGCGCCATAGTTAAGACGAAACCAAGGACACGGAGTCCATGTATCCTCAACATAGGCAGCCATTTCGTGACCATGTAACACTTGCCCGCCATAGACTGTATCCACATTAGCAAGTGCATTGGACGTGTCGCCGACGGCTAAGATATAGTTATTCTGGACAGAAGGACGGAAATGATGGTAAATATATTGTATGCCGGCTGTAAGCTGGTGACGCTGGTTGGGCGTGAACTCCAAGTGTGTAGAAGCCGAAACATCGTTGATCATACTATTGTAACCCATACCCTGATTGAATCCCGTGTAGATACCCGCGTCGCGGCTCTCTATCTCCATCTGTTGCTTAAGGCGACAATAATAGCCACTATAATAGACTTGCGTATTGAGAAACAACTGGTGGTTGATACGATGTTGCCAATCTATAGTGGCCAGAGTATTTCCCCATGTATAACGCATATCAAAACTATAGAAGCCGGATGCATCCTCATCCTCCTGTTTCGTATTGGTATATTGTACGTCCATACCATTGTAGAATCCGATTCTTAGGCGATCCTTCTCAGAAAAGGTATGGCTCAGTTTTGCGTTGACATCGTAGAAATAGTATCCGGCCCAAAGCGCCATGTCTGCGGAGGCCGTCACAGCAGCAATAAGCGGAGCCGTAAAAAGGTCAAAATAAGTGCGACGGGCAGAGAGGTTGAAAGTAGTCTTGGCACGCGGGGAATAACCCTGGCGAAGGCTATCTAACTGCGATTTGGAGAAAATAGGGCCCTCTACATTTATTTTAGAAGCAATCAACCCGACTGACACACCGCCATGCCAATAGCTATTATTACCCTCCTTCTGCTGCACATCAATAACGGAACTGAGGCGAGATCCGAAACGTGCAGGGAAATTACCTTTGTAGAGCGTTACATTCTTGATAGCATCAGCATTGAAGACAGAGAACATGCCCATGGCATGGTTGATGTTATATAAAGGCGCTCCGTCAAGCATTATAAGATTCTCGTCGGGACCACCACCGCGGACATAAATACCCGCGCTACCTTCCCCGGAAGATTGGACTCCCGGCAATAACTGAATAGCTTTGAGCACATCCACTTCTCCACCGATAGCCGGGATAGCAAGAATCTGATTTACCGGCACGTCTATTGCCGACATCTGAACATTATCCGGTGCAGAGATAGAAACATGGCCGGTAACTGTGACTTCCTGAAGATGTGTAGTACTCGTCAAAGCAAAACTATGGGTCTGCGCTGAGTCAGCGGAAAACACATGACTGGGAGAATAACCAACATATGTTGCCACCAAGGCACAAGACTGATGAGCAGGTAAAGTCAGCGTATAGAATCCGGCTGTATTAGTAACAGCTCCTTGGTGAGTAATCGTGTCAAACACAGCGGCTCCTATGAGTCGTTCGCCGGATTCGGCATCTGATACGTATCCACTAACGGTATAAGTGGATGCGCGTTGCGCCATCAGAGCAACTACGATAATTGAAAAAGATAATATGCCTATGATTCGTTTCACTATTGTGACAATTTAGAAGACATCCAATGAGCTAAATATTCTTGTTCAGGCTGTCCCGGAGTGGGAATCAATTCTGCTTTGCTTAATAAGTTCAAAGCATGGAGATCCATGATTGTAGAATAGCCAGAACGAGCAATTATACGAGTAGCTTGCAGCAAAAGAGGAATCAACTCTTCGTCTCGCATATACGGCACTTGAGTAATATTGCCACGTGTGATACGTATATTTGGACGACCGATCAATCCCTGAACAATAAGAAGAGACTCACTCTTTCCCAGATAGCGTTCAATCAACTTTTTCTCCAACATAGAGCGCTGCGGTTCCAATCCGCTTAAAACAGCGACCACATCATATCGGGAGGTCAATGGTGAGTCTTGATTTGGTAATGCATTGAAACGACTAAGAGGACCAAGATAGCGAATAGGTAACAACTGATGATTATCGCACTGCGAATGGCTCAGTTTTCCTGCCAGGCTCACTTCCAAGGGCTCATAGTCCGGCACCCACAATTCATCAAAGCGCGCATATATGCGTGCATGGAGACGTGCAGTAATCGGTTGTGCCCACTCCCATGTTTCTGGCAAAGGAATGAGAAGTTGGTGAGTGATGTAAATACATTTACATTCCGGTTGGCCAGATGCATTGGGACGAGTAATATACAACCCAAAACGGTTATCCGAAACAACCATATCGAAATTCTCTTCGCTCAAGATGGCCCGAAGCAGCAAGTGATCTTTAACCGACCAGAATATCAGCTTTGGAATTGCTACGAGCATAGACCATACTTGGCTACTACTTGCACTGTAACGTAAATTCAGAGAAGCCAATTGCACATATCGTAATGCCGGAAACTGCTTGCGCAACAACAGTAGGCTATCACCATCTCCTCCCAACACAACTTCATTGCCTTCTGCAACCCACTGACGGATAAGAGGAATACAACGGGAAGCATGACCAAGTCCCCAATTGAGCGGTGCTACAAGGATTTTCATTATTCAAAGCGGAATTAAGCTGAAACAATAACATCGTACCCTTTGTGACGAAGCGGCTCTGCAATTTGCTCCATTTCATCGCGAGGAATCTTCTGCAAATGTTCCTCCGGAGTCTTGCGATCGATGACATAAATCATGATTTGTTTAGGATGGAGAATATCAACTGCCTCGTACCAAGCATTGAGCTGGTCAGCAGCAGTATTGTCTATGAGTAGTCCATTATGTTCTCCTCGCAGAAAGCATGTCTGCAGCGTAAAGTTGCCATCAAACTGTGCCAACCAACGAACTATAGTAGAGACCGATATTTGGTCATTAACAGGCAAATCAATACGTCGCATCATTTCGTCGGTGGCGGCATCGAGTTTGAGGATACGATTGTCGCACAACTTCAGTGCTTCAACGACATCCGGGCGACAGAGTTGCGTGCTATTGCTCAACACACTCACTTTGGCCAACGGGAAGAAGCGATTACGCAAAGCGATTGTATCACGAATGATATCCAAGAAATCAGGATGCAAAGTAGGTTCCCCGTTTCCAGAGAAAGTAATTACATCCAAGGAGACTCCTTCGTTTAGCAAGGCTTGCAGTTTCGCTTCCAATGCCCCACGTACTTGCTCCCGCGTCGGCAACTTCGGATGAGAAACGGGTTGATTCCATCCGCATTCACAATAGACACAATTGAATGTGCAAAGTTTATGGTCAAGTGGCATCAATTCAACACCAAGACTTGTGCCCAAGCGTCGACTATGAATAGGACCATATGCTATTTCGGAAAACAACATTATATATTGATTACTCGGTTTCCTAATATTTTACAAATCTGATTGCGTGCATTAATCAATTCCGGCTGATGCGCCAGGAGTTGCAATTGGCGTTCCATATCTCCAGCTGCCTGCGCCTCTTTGAGTCCGGCATCCAACTCTTCTATTTGAAGATTGATAACGGTGAGTTTGATTTCATAGAGCAACTGGGTTACCAGTTCTCCCAAACGGCTCTCATCTCCGACATTGACTTGGCGTTGCACATTCTCTGAGATACTCTGACGAGCATAAATAGTGCTTAGTTGATACTTATCGGCAATCATATCAATTGCCATAGCACTGATGTCAGGGTCGGGATGAAACTTGAAGAACGACTCTGCACAAAAATCCGGTTCCTTGCTATGCAGTTTGAATTCGTCAATAATCTTCTGATAGACGGGTTGCGGAGCTTTTATTTCATCGCCCTCAAGCGTATAAATAATGACGTCGCCAATAGTATATACATCTCCATCTACTTCTATCTGGCGATCTCCATAGCGGACTACCAATTGAATGAGGTTGTAATAGTTTTTTTCTAACTTATTGGAAACAACCTGATCTAAGAATTGTATATTATCAAAAACATCTTCCGTGCCGGTATCGGCTATGTTTTCTGATATCGGAGATTCATTATCATGGTGTCGGGCTTCCTCTTCTTTGCGCTTTTTCTCTTCCTCGAGTTTGTTTCTACGCAGTTTATCAGTTCCAAGAATTAGACTTTGTTCATCAACATGTAGCTGCATAGCACACTCGCGTATATAATTTCTACGAGTGATGATATCCGGGATGACAGAAATGGACATGGCAACGTCTTTAACCAAATCGTTGCGTTTCTGCGGATCATTTCCTGCCGCTTGGCTCAATAAGTCGAGCTTGAATTTGATAAAGTCAGTTTTGTTCTGTTCTATATAGTCGATAAAGAAAGCAGCATCGTGCGTCTGTGCGAAACTATCGGGATCTTCTCCGTCAGGTAGGAGCAGAACTTTGACATTGAATCCCTCTTCGAGGAACATATCAATGCCTCGTAGCGCTGCGTGGATACCTGCGGCATCGCCGTCGTAGAGAACGGTGATATTGGATGTGAATCGTTTGATGAGCCGAATCTGCGGTTTGGTCAGCGCTGTTCCACCGCTGGCAACCACATTGGTGATTCCCGATTGATGCATGGAAATCACATCCATCTGTCCCTCAACGAGATAGCACATATCTAAACGTGCGATAGACTGTTTGGCCTGGAAGATGCCGTACAACTCGTTGGTTTTGGAATAGATGATGGAATCGGGCGAGTTGACATACTTACCGACATTGTCTTTTTTCTTGAGGATACGTCCTGCAAAAGCAACAGGTTTGCCGCTAACCGTAAAAATCGGGAATATAACACGATCACGAAAACGGTCGTAGAGATGTCCGTCCTGTTCACTTTTGCCACACACTCCGCAGCCTATTTTAGTATCTACATTATTGAGTATATACTCTTCTTTGAATCCTTGTTTCAAGAGAGCTTTAGCCAGCGGGCTACCTTTTTCGGGCGAATATCCGAGCTGGAACTTGCGGATAATATCGTCTCGTAGGCCGCGTTCACGAAAATAACTGAGGCCGACAGCTTGTCCTTCGTCGGAATCCCATAACTGTTGCTGAAACCATTGATTGCAATAATCATTGAGGACGAACATTGACTCTCGGTCGTCCTGACGTTGCTGTTCTTCTGCAGTGAGTTGTCGTTCCTCTACCTCGATATGATATTTCTTTCCCAATTGGCGCACAGCATCGGCAAAAGAACACTGCTCTATCTCCATAATGAAACGTACAGCGTGTCCGCTGGCTCCACATCCGAAGCACTTGTAAATACCCTTAGACGGGCTAACCGTAAACGATCCTGTTTTCTCATTGTGAAAAGGACATAAGCCGATGAGGTTGGCACCGCGTTTGCGCAGTGTCACATAATCGCTCACGACCTCTTCTATCTTGGCAGCGGCAAAGATTCTATCAACAGTCTCGCGTGGAATCATTTATACAAGAAGTACATACCAACCTTGATAGACCATTGGTCCAGACGCCCGCGCGTGTAGCGGTCGGAACCTTCGAACTTAGTATTTTTATAAGGATTGAGGATACCGAAATCGTAGCCTCCACGTAAGAAGAAACGCTGGTATTGGAATCCTGCTCCAACACCCCATGTTACATTGAGGTTTTTCAATTGTTCGTCGCCTTCTGCATGGTAACGCAATTTGGTTTCCTCTGGCAAAGGAGTAATCGTTCCCCAAGCACGTTCATCTTTATACACATTGAAAGCTATACCATATTGTATGCTTGGTCCAGTGTAAAGCATTAAATATGTTTCTTTGGCAAGTTCAAACTTATACTGCCAATCTACAAACACTTCAACTTCATGATAAAATGTTCTGGTATGAGTCTCTGGTTGAGTCTTCATTTGATACTTTTGAACCCACGGAGTCGTATTTGCAGCGAATGTATAGTTGATACCTAATGTGCTACCGAAACCGGCTATATAACTAGCATCATAAACAATACCAAGTTTCAATCCATTGAGTTTGGTAACGTTAATCAACGAGTCCTTTGGGTTAAGACTCTTGTCGTTGAGCCTCAGCGTTGGAGCGGCAAAACCGATTTGCATACCGAATCCTTGCTTGGGCAGGTCTATAGCCATTGCATTAATAGCGAAAAACACTAAGATAACTGATACAAATAATTTTCTCATATATATTGAAATCTTAAAAAATCGCATGTTTTATATGTATATTTGTTGCGAAGAAACCTCGATTTAACCTCGATGTGAGTTCGAGATGACTTCGATATGCGTTCGATAGTGACATAATCTTAAAAATCGTCAACTTTTCGGAACACATCCATCGGGTCGGTTGGTCTAACTTTGCTTGCCCAAAAGAAAGACGCTAATCGATCACCGCCGGCCGGTATCTGGTCCATAGGATAGAGGACTCCGGTTGTCTCTTTGGTGAATCGGATACGTTCTACTTCACGATTGTTGACATAGACTCGGATAAAACTGCTTTCGGTGGTATTCATGCCGACCAAGTCACCATTTTCCTCCTTAGGATAGTAGATGGTGAGTGCATTTCCGCTGATGTCTATCAGCTCAACTTCTCCGTCATGCATAGTAGCCGTAATCTCTTTGCCACTCATCTGGTTGTACACTCCGGCAGAATCCTCCATAACCGTTAACGCATTGCCTGTACCGATTGCGTGATCAACCTTCTCGTTTACGATGAAGACAGTAATACTATCTGCGGATATTTGCTGATTGTCACTCCAACAGATGGGGTCGGTGAACAGGTGAATAGTAGAATCGCTGCCCAAATAGATCATAGAGTCACACTTCATCTGCATGTCATCTCTAAATACACGCACGCCGTAATGGGCACGTACGCGGCGATATGTGCTATCAGTCTTGGCGCTGTCGGTATAATGCATTTCCTCTGTAAAGAGTGTATCTGCGTGAATATAGGCATAATGTTCCTCGTCGGACCAATCGACCATCAAAGCACTATCAGTAGCATAACCTCGGCTGTCCGTCTCCCACATCTCGCCTTTGTTGCCGTAAAGAGTGGCTTGCTGGACAGAGTCTCTCATCTCCATTTTGCCCAAGACGCGCCCGTAGCCAATCGCTTTGTCATAATAGATAGTGTCGCCTGTCATCATCTTGCCATCGGCATGTTCCACAACTGATCGGTCCAATAACATAGATTGCTCGTTGTCGGTATTGTACCAACCTCGGGAAGTGCGAATAGTGGTTTCTTTTTCATAAACAATGGTCGTCGGACTAACTATATCAGTAACTTTAGTCTCAGTATTGTAGATGAGTGTATCGCTGGTCAAGATAAACTTTGGGTTATCTAATCGCACTTGCTCGCTGAAGACCGCCTGCTTGGTATTCGGTGCGTACTGACCACGCACGGAGGTCAATGTATTGAGTGTATCAGCAATAGTACCTCCCGTATAGTAGTATGCCAAGTTCTCGTTGCGATCATAAGTCAAACTATCCGTTGTCAAGATAGTTGGATTGCCCTTACTGCCTCGCGGTCCTTTCTCGAGACCATGTATTAACTTGACATTATGGCGCAGATGGGCAATCTTGGTATTGCCGTCATAGAAGAGCGCTTCTCCGAATCCTCGTAGTGTATCGCCCTGCTCGAAGCGTACATGCCCGAAGGCATCCAATGAGTTGGTCTGCTCGTAGAAATATGCGCTATCGCAATACATCAAAGCCTCCTCATGACGAAAGACGACATCGCCGCGCAGGATTTGTGCGTCGGCAATGCGCTCCTGGTCAAAGTCCAGAGTTTCGGCCCGCTCCAGATAGACCATGGTCTGAGCCGTTGACAATTGACGATTGAGAATTGCCAACAGAACAGCAAGCAGAAATACTATGTGCTTATAAGTTCTCAACTATTCGTGTATCCAATTTGGGTATTGAAAATCACATCCTTGCCACTCCGGATCGATCTGTACGAAGGTGCTTTTTTGTTTCTTGATAATCCAATCATGAATAAACTCACGGCTCTGCTGTTGCTCAAGCATAGACTTGATAGTCTGGAAGTCATCAGAGAGATTAGCACGATGGATGTCCGTTCTCTTCTTAAGGCGCACGATGGCACATACCTCGCGGTTCTTCTGTTGATCCATCATCACAAATGGCTGCGAGATATCGCCTTCTTGCATTGTGTATATTTGTTTGGCGATTTCGGGAGCCAGGTCCTGATATTCGAAACTACTGCTACCCGTATTCTGATTGATCATTAATCCGGCGCTCATGGCAGTATTCTTGTCTTGTGAATACTGAATTACCGCCTGTTCGAACAAGAGATTGCCGGTCTTGATCTGCTTGGCAATGCTGTCCAAACGCTCAATAGCCTTGACCTTATCCGATGCACTGACACGCGGTCTGAGGAGGATGTGACGGCAATTGATGCGCTCTCCTTTTTTCTCTATAAGCTGGATAATATGATAACCATATTCTGTCTGCACGATACGGCTGACCTTCTTAGGATCATTCAGATTGAAGGCTACATCGGCAAATTCGCTGACCAATTGTCCTTTTCCTACAAATCCCAACTCTCCGCCTCGTTTGGCACTCTCGGTATCCTCGGAGTAGAGACGGGCCAACATACTGAAGTCAGCGCTACCAGATTGTACACGCTCGGTAAACTCGCGCAAACGCTGCTTGATTCGTTCAGTTTCCTCGATAGGTACAGCAGGTTCAAAACTAAGGATTTGCACTTCTACTTGTGCGGGCATCATAGGAATAGAATCGGCAGGCAGCGAATTGTAGAAACGGCGTATTTCTGCCGGTGTGGGCTTGATATGCTGCGTCAGTTTGGCCTGCATCTGTTGAATAATCATTTGATTGCGCACAGTAGTCATCATCTCCTCGCGTATCTCACTGCTGGTTTTACGGAAATACTCTTCCATTTTCTCTTTGGACCCAATCTGGTTGATATAATAATTGAGTCGCATATCCACTTGGTGGCTCACGCTGGATTCATTGGCTTCTATAGAATCCAATTCCGCCTGGTGCAAAAACAATTTTTGCACAGCTAATTGCTCCGGGATGACACAATAAGGATCACCTTGAATAGGCACTCCTTCATATTGCGCGCGCATGCGCTCTTCCTCTATTTCACTACGCAAGATGGCTTCATCACCGACAATCCATACTACCTCGTCGATAATACCATTGGTTTGCGCGTTAGTCCAAAGGCTAAAGGACAGAGTTGCTATTAATAAAATCTTTTTCACTACGATATTATTGTTGATTAAATTTAATACGTTGTTCTTGCACAGCCTCGTGGTACAACCGCTCACGTTCCTTTTGAAGGAAATCAGTCTGCCGTCCTCTCAACACCATTTTTTCGATTTCCGGTCGTGCGTAATCCAGAGGCATTTGTTCGCCACGCAGATGTTTGTCAGTAACTTGCAGTATATATGTTTTTGTCGAGTCACTAATTTCTATCTGCTGCTTCTGTTCACGCAGTCTTGCGTCCAAGTCATCTCGTCCAAAAGGCATCTGGAGGAGCAAGTCGGTAGAAGTCACCCAACGATCGACAAACAACTCATAACCTGAAGCATATTGATAGGCATACTTTTCTATATTATCCATGTTCAGTTTGCTCATGCCTTCTCTCAGTTCATTCATTTTAGGAGCAGCGTTAGGCAACACGATTAGCATACCCTTGACGATACTCTCAGAAAGGCGGAAATGTTCGGGCATACGAGCGTACATCTGCTCGATGGTACTATCAGCCACTCCCTTAGGCATACGGGCTGTCACCAAATATTCCTCATAGGCATGTACATAGAGGGCTCGGCGATAGGCAGCAACCAAGTTTTCCAACTCTCGATTCTTCTCGGGAGTCAAATTATCCTTGATTGCTTCGTACATCAGCACGTCTTTTGCCCACTGGCTGATAAATTGCTGTGCCACTTGTGCACTATCCTCGCCCGTCAAGCCCAGAGTCAATGAGTCTAACGTGGTCTCATACAAATAATGGCCATCCAATTCGACAATCGCTCCTGCTTGCTGCTTACGCTCCAATAGCTGACAACCGCTCAACAAGAAATGTGCCAAACAGCATACTCCTATGATAGCAAATACTCTTTTCATGATTTGTGCTTAATATTACTCATGTGTTACTTCTGATGCAACTTTTCGCAAGAAAGTCTCCGGCAAAGACAAACGATCCGGACTGCAACTATTGCCATACGAATTGTGTTTGAAATGTCCGTTCTCCTCCTTGCGTTCTTGTCCATCCAAGAACTTAGTCATAAGATAAATACCCAGACGCTGCCAATCAGCCACGACATTCTCGGCCTGTGAGCAACTATATTTGGTCAGGAAGGCACACGCTTCTTCATCATTCATTTCAGCTACCTGTGCATCTATGCCTGCTACCTGGGTGTTGAACTTATCATCCCAGGCCATTTGCTGCTCGCGAATATGCGGATACATGCGGCTGTACTTGGTATATGCCCAATTGGCTACAACATTGAAGGTCCACCACGCGCTCGTCGGGCTATAGGTATAAAGATCTCCATTGTTCTCAGCGAAGCACTCGGGGACAGTATTGATACAGCAATACATTGGCACATAGCAACTGCATGCGGCATCATCTACACCAAACCAAAAGATACCACGTTTGTCTGTTCGCATTTGTGCCACAAAGGACCATGCCGTTTGCTGCGTTGCAGTCGGGCGCTCATACCAATATTGCGTCGTTTTCGCTGTATCTACCGGGTCTGTCAGTTTGAAGCCGAGTCCGCCATAGCGCAATTTACTATTCCATGGACCGGCATCTGTGCCCTGCGTAATATCCAACGGGGTTCCTTTGTATTCGTCACGCATACACTCTTTGATATCCTGCACACTCACTTTGTGCTCAGGCACGATCCACAACGGCATATGTTCTCCTGCATTTTTTCCATTTGTCTCGCAGAAAGTGACTCCGGCGGCATAATCATAATAGCGGTCCATGTCGCTTCTAAAATGGCGAAAGAACGACCATACACGTGCCTCGCAAACGAATAAGCCCGAGAAGTCGAACGGCGCATATGCCTCTTGGTAACTGAACTCTGCATCCTTACCAGTGAAATAGCCTTTCTCGCGAGCAAAAGAAATCAAATCCCGAGCATACATCCAATCTCCATTGCAGACGCAATTCAGTTTCTTCTCCAAGCGTTTTTGCTCTTTGGTCAGTTTAGTTTTTCCAACCGGGATAGTAGTAATACGTGCCTGGTTGGCATGACCACTGATTGCGTTATCCGGAATACGGACAGCAGCCCACAGAGCTCCTTTCTGTCCTTTTCCTTTGCCAATCAAATCCATTATCCAGACTTCATTGGGATCGCCAATAGAGAAAGACTCTCCCTCGCTGGCATACCCAAACTCATTGACCAAAGAAATCATACACTCAATCGCTTCGCGTGCAGTGCGACTACGTTCCAAGGCGATATAGATGAGGCTACCGTAGTCTACACCTATCGTATCCCACAGTTCTTCGCGTCCTCCCCAAGTAGTTTCGCCGATAGTGACTTGGTGTTCATTCATATTGCCAACCACCTTGTATGTATGGCTTACTTGCGGAATAAATCCTTGCGGGCGTCCGGTATCCCAATCTTTAACCTCGCGCATAGCGCCGGCGGGCCAATCGGTGGCAGGTGAAAAACGCAAGGTGCCATACAACGCGTATGAATCGGCTGCGTATGATATGATAGTACTGCCATCTACCGAAGCGTCCTTACCAACCAGAAAATTGGTGCAGGCAATGACTGTTGAATGTTGAATGTTGAATGTTGAAAGAAGCAGCGCAGCTGCGAAAAGATATTTTCTCATTTCTTGTTGCGTTTAATGGATTTGTTTAATGCTATTTCGTAAGCCTTGCGGTAATACTTAAAGAAGTATTTCCACTGTGCTTTTTGGGCAATGGATGCAGCGTTAGAACGAGCTTTTTCTACCTCCTTCTCCGGCAAATGCATGTACGTTAGCAAGTTGTCAGCAATAGCCTCTGCCACTACGTGGAAATTAGAGTCCGTTCGATTGATAGTGACTACGCCTTGTTTGATATCGGTTGCTTCGAAGTGGCGTTGACACCACTCGCCGTAGCCAGCCAGTGAAGTCGTTATAGTAGGTACATGGAAAGCGCATGACTCCAACGGCGTGTATCCCCATGGTTCGTAATAACTCGGGAAAACCGAAGCATCCATACCGATGAGCAGGTCGTAATAAGTCATGCCAAAAAGCGGATCACGCCCATCCAGATAGTACGGAACGAACACAGCATTCACTTTGTACTTGCGTGCCGGTGCTCTATCCAAATAAGGAATCATTACGAATGCGATAACTTCTCGCTCTTCGTTCCGGCTCCGATAGATTTTTTGGGCTAAGACGTCCAAAGCCTCGGCAAAGACATCTATACCTTTGTTTTTCATTTCCAAGCGTCCGGCTATACAGATCATGAGCGCATTGTCCGGTATCTCTCTATCAAGCAACTTACTTGCAACCCGATGCAATGCCTCGCGTGCGGCTGCACGCTTAGTAGCAAAAGCTTTTCCTCGCGGTACAAAATCGAGTTCAAAGCCATTAGGTGTGACGATGTCCGGCTCCTTATCCAGCAATTGTTTGCACTCGCGAGCGGTAATATCACTGACCGTAGTAAAGCAATCGGCATAATGCGCAGCCTGCTTCTCGACAGAATGCTTGCTGACCATATTGAGTTCCTGTGCCATCTGATCGCCATGATAGCCCTCGAAATAATCGTAGAGAGGTTTGCCATTACCAGCAATGGAACGACCTATGCCTGTAGCGTGAGTAGTGAAGAGAGTTGCTATTTGCGGACAATAGTCACGGAGATAGAAGATAGAGAATACCGTTTGCCACTCATTGGCATGTGCGCAGAATGTCAAACCCTCGTTAGCAGAGAGGAGATAGCGGTAAAGGCTCTCCATGACACGGCCTGCGGCATAGCCAAACATACATGACTCATCGTAGTCTCCATAAGCAGCATGACTCTGTACCGCGTATTTCTCCCATGCCCACGCATAGATTTCGTTCTTGCGCGCAAACTCAGCGTCCGCTTTGAGCAGAACTGCAATAGGCTGGCCAGGTATATCCCACCGTCCGACACGAACGGGAATATCCGAAATAGAAGATTTAGCAAGTGATTTTTGCCATTCGCGGAGGATAGTTTTGTCCTCGCGGAACCATATATTGCTATGTTCTCCAAAATCGGGACCGAAGAAAACCACCTTGTCCGGATGCTCCAGTTGCATACTGGCAGCACGCGTGCTGAGCACCGCATAGATACCTCCTACACGATTGCATACTTCCCAACTGGTTTCGAAAATATAATCAGGCTGTTTCATCAAAAGTAATTATCAATGACAAATGAAAATCAAAGGGGTTCATCTAAGTTCGCTGTCAGCAGCAAGAACGTTAACACCGGATATGGCATTGAGTTGCTGGGGAATAGTAACAAATTTGTTGTTGTCCGATCCGACTTGAGGCATATACCAAACACCTTGGCTTGTAGCCCAATAGATACGATTATCAGTCATATCCAATGTCATGGCAGAGCATTGAGCCGTATCAATCTGCACTCGATTGCTGCCATCAATATTAGCTACCCACAATCCATCAGCGCGGTAATAGAGTTTACGATTAGCGATATGGAAGCCCTGTATGCCATCAAAGAAAGTTACCAGCTGAGTGAGTGAAAACTCCCTGCCGTTATACGTCTGCAATGTATCTTGTTCTGCATTCAGAAGGGCCGTAGCTGTTGCATCGGTTTTTGCCTGCTCAGCACGTTTTCCGAAGATACGTTGACGATAATCAGCAACCTCCGTTCGCATCAAAAGAGAATGGGTCGGTCTATCCAGAACAACGAATGACTTTTGGATATGAGTAGTCTCGCCATTAAGAGTAATATCCAAACAAACAGGTGCAGCCTCCATCGGTTGGGTAAAACACAACGTGATACCTGAGCCCGAAAGAGATGCATTCTCATCTGCCATGACTACATAAGGGGTATTGGCAGGGAACGACCATGCATACTGCACTTCATATTTGTACGGATTATAGATACACGCCGTAAAAGTATAGTCTTGGTAGATATAGAAGATAGTATCAGCGCAGGTGAAAGAGGGCACCGTGTCGTAGATAGTGATTTCCTTAGCCACCTTCCATGCATTTTTCTTATCCACCTGGAGAGTAACGAGGTACTTACCAGGTTTTTTGTAGGTATGAGTGGGTGACTTGAGCGTTGAGGTCACGCCATCACCAAAAGACCATGCCCACTCTTCTCCGGAAGTGGACTGATTGCTAAAAGTAACCGGTTGTCCCGCACGCGGAGCCTCCGGACTATAAACAAACTCAACTTCATTTCTCTTGCATGCAATCAGCGCGCAACAGAGAGTCAATAATATCAATATTTTTCTCATATTCTTCTCGTGCATCCAACCAATGGATGTCTTTATCACGTCTAAGCCAAGTAAGTTGTCTTTTGGCATAATGACGTGTGTTTTGTTGTATCAATTCGATTGCTCTATTGAGATCATATTCTCCATCAAGATAAGCAAACAACTCTTTGTACCCCACGGTCTGCAGGCTATTCAGTCGGCGGTGCGGATAAACGCTTTTGGCTTCCTCCAAGAAACCGGCATCCATCATTTGTCTCACGCGCTCGTCCACCCGCGCGTACAATTCTGCGCGAGGGCGGTCCAATCCAACCTTGACGATACGGAATGGCCGCTCTTTTACACTATTGGTACGTAGCGACGAATATGGTTTGCCGAGTACCATGCTCAGTTCGACACAATGCCTCAACCGCGCCGGATTTTGCCTATCAACTATCTGCCAATATGCAGGATCCAAACGTTGCACCTCTGACTGCAACCAAACCAATCCGCCCTGCTCGAATCCTCTATTAACCGATTCGCGCACCTCGGGCGGCACAGCCGGTAAATCATCCAAGCCGTGGCATACCGCGTCAGCATAGAGCATTGAACCGCCTGTCAAGATGGCCACATCGTGTGCTGCGAAGATAGTAGACAGAAGAGACAAGACGCCCTGTTCGTACTTCCCGGCATTATGATCTTGGTCCAAGGCATGCGTGCCAACAAAATAATGGTGTACACGCGCTTGCTCTGCAGGAGTTGGCGCAGCAGTGCCGATAGGTATCTCTCGGTAGATCTGACGGCTATCACAATTGACGATAGGACATCGCAAGTGCTCGGCAACACGCAGAGCTAACTCTGTTTTTCCCACAGCTGTGGGACCAAGTATGAGAAGCAGGGTCTTAGGATTAGCCATTCGCGATTGCTCATTAATTTAATTCAGAGGCATGTTATTAACAGCTACGCAACAAGCCATCAAAACATACTACCGTCGTCAAAGCTCAAGTCCTGGAATCCCTCCATATCAATGTCACCGAGGTCCAACTCGTCACGGAACTCATCATCGAAATCGAGGTTGTCTCCTCCTTTGGTAGAACCGATATTGGATAGCGGGTCGTCAGACTTAAGTTGTTTAGGTGCCTTGCCCTTGCTCTCCACGCACTCTACCCCATTCATTGAGCCGGCCTTGATTTCCTTGAGACTACCAAAGAAATAGCGTTCGAACATAGGATCGAACACATAGATGAGGCGCTGGCCCTGTTCCTCGAGCAAGTCACTCAACTTAGTCTCGTTCATGACCATATTGTCGTACTCGAAGTTAGAGTCCATTTCTACCAACGTAATCTCCTGACCCTTCTCCCACTCATCGTTGCAGAGATAAAAAGAGGTCATTTGGTCGTCAGGATAATCAACTGATTTTAGTATAGCATTGTGCAGGTCCAAAAACGTAGCATCTGCGTCAGCTTCAAACACGCGGCGGAAGTTCGGATCGCCTTCCTCACACGAAAATGTAAGTTTATAAATCATATATTTATACAATTTGGGCGTGCAAAATTACTACATTTTTCGCACATATGCAAGAGAAAACGCAAATTACTTGCATTTTTCGGTATGATAGCTATTGTAAGGTCTGTAATATTGAACGCGCGGGCGCGTCGCGCGCGTTATTATGGGGGGATGGTAATTGATAATTGATAATTGACAGTTGATAGTTCTTATCACCAGACGGGCACGATTGGTTGGCAAAACAAATCTTGCCTAATCTTGTCTATTGGTGAGTGCAGAAACATAGATAATATAATTTTTTGCTAAAAATTTGCATATTAAGCATACACAAAAGTATACTATCGATTATATTACAACGCGTATACGCGTAAGCGAAAAAATGTTTAACCTCTAAAAACAATTTTTACTGTATGAATCTACAACCAAACATTCTCTGCTCGGAAGAGCAGGGCAACCTCCGTATCGTCGAACATCTAGACACACAAAGCCTGCCGGAGCCACTACGACTAATGCTGACATTAGCATCAACGCCCGAGGAGCAAGACATTCTGCTGTTGGCGACACTCACGGCCGCAAGCGCGTGCGTACCTAATCTCTATTTCCGATACGGTCCAACCGGCAAACGCTATTACAGCAATCTGCAATGCTTCATTCTCGCAGCCTCAGCGAGCGGAAAAGGCATAGCCAACCAAGTGTTGGAGATGGTACGCGTGATAGACGAGCGGTATCCATTGCTCATCTCGGGCGACAGCACATTAGCAGCATGGTACAAAGCGCTGATGGAGCGCAACGGTTGCGGATATATGCATGAATCGGAAGGTTCGGTCATCACGGACATCTGGAAATCAGGCGCCGCGAACTACAACACAGCGTTGCGTAAGGCAGCGGAACATGAGCCTATCAGCCGAAACCGCTGCACGGGAGCTTCGGAAATCGGTTCGCCACGATTATCTATGCTACTGACAGGCACATTTAATCAGTATCGCACATTGGTTCCTTCGATTGAGAACGGTTATTTTTCCCGACTACTGACATTAGTTATTCGCGAGCAAAATCCATTCAACAAACACTATGTAACCACGACGGGCAACAAGTCTGCCGTTGCCAAGCAGGTTGGTCTTGAGTTGCTAAATATCTATGAGCATTTGACACAGAACGGGGAACAAGAATGGAGTCTAAGCGATGAGCAAAAAGAGCGATTGGGTTCGCATCTGGAGACCGAATACAACACACTCATCCATCTGTTGGGCGAAAATTTTCACTCTGTAGTTCTCCGCATGGCAGTACATATAATCCGCATCGCTATGATTCTATCGGCGATGAGGGGGAAAGGCAACGAGGCATGGATATGCAGAGACGAAGATTATCAAACAGCAGAACTAATTGGCAACAAACTATTGCTCCACATGGCCGCCACATTCAGAATGATCGAAGGAGACAAGCAGGACTTGGTGCCAGAGATCAAACCGCTGGACCCCAAAAAGATCCTATTCGAACAATTGAATACAAAGTACAGCCACAGAGACTTAGCAGAAGAAGCACAACGCCAAGGCATATCCAAGCGAACCGCGGAAAGATGGAATATGATATGGATGGAAAAAGGGCTTGTTCAAAAGACAAATTTCGGAGAATATAAGAAAATAGGATGACGCTGTGTCGCTCTTGTCGCTCTTGTTCTGCACACCAGAAGCATATAAGTTGCTGAATTAGAAACTGTTACAGGATAGCGACAAGAGCGACAGAGCGACAACACAAATAAAGTCGAAGGGGCAAAAGTAGCGCGAGAGTGGCTTAAGACCCGCTAATTACCCGCTGTATTGTCTAGGATTGTCTCGAGATCGACCGTTAATTGAAAAGGGAATGGGTAATGGGTAGTGTGTAGTGTGTAATGGGTATTGTGTAAAAATATTAATTTAGAAAAAAATGGCAAAAGTAACATTTTCAGATGGAATAGCGTCCATGTGGGGCGCGATAGACAACGCAAAAGAAGGACAAAAGAACCGCAGACGTCTTGTGGTTCGTCGTCATGACTATGGCGAAAAGAGTTATGACAAGGACGGCAGCAGATGGCACGAGCTGTACTACTACCATTTCCACGAAGGCAAATGGTCGGATGCCGCGACGCGGAACCGAGAGATGATCAAGGCAGCACAACGGACTGCCCACGATATAGAACGTGACCCTGAGTTGCGCAAAGAATGGGAGATCAGGTATGCGGAATACAAACGCAGTTTGAAACCCGGAGAAAGCGGTTATCACTTCTACAACTATGTCTTTGTCACGATATACAAAACAGCCCGTCACGAGATATGACGGGCTGCTATGGAAAAAGGGAGAATCTATCATCTAACCATAATAGGATGAATCGAACGTTCAGCGGGTGTCTGCAAGACGAGGAGATAATAGCCCTTGGCTGCAGGTGATGCTATATCCGAATCGTTGTATGGCTGCGCATGATATTGGCGTCCGAGAATATCATACCAATAGGCAGTACCCTTGCCCGGGATATGCATAGGAGCAGAAGGCGACACCAAAGTAGGCAGATCGTTGATATCAGCTGCCACCGGTTGCGGTATGAACGGACATGTAAAGAGTTTGACACCATCCCGTCGCGTAAGCAGTGCGCTATATGATTCGCCAAAGTTCAGATGGATACCATCGCCGGCATAATAATTGAATCCCGTAGCACCCAAGATAGGTGTATTGCCCAGGTACCACTGAACGGAATCGAACTCAAAGCCGCCGTTATAATCACTATTGCGGATAGCGAGCACATCGTTCCAACGTTGGGTTATAACCGAGGACGCGTATTGCACTATCAGCTTGAAAGGCAGAGTCACATTGCAACTCGGCTTCAGGTCCTCTAACAAAAGCGTTCCTGAATAGATATTCGGCGTCAGCGTTGCAGACAGAGGAATATTCACCTCATAATGTCCTTGTTTTTGCTCATCAGATATAGGATCGATGGACGTGAGCGAGGCGTCGGTAAACGCATATGAATAGCGCAGGCTACGTCCTCTCGTCACTTCATAACCGAGCGATGCAAACGGCTCTCCGGCGCACACAAAGATACTATCTTGCATAGAGGCTTGCAATGACTCGTAAACCTCGAAATTGAGGACCCAAGTAGTATCACAATTGGAATCGGAGATGGGAATCGTATCTACAGCGTTAGCATTATAAGTGCGCCCACGATAGTTGAAAGGCAGCGATTCCGGTACTACGAACGTATCTATGAGTAGACGATGCGGTTCTCTAAGGACGAGGTAACGCACACTATCGCAACCATTAATCTCATTATGAATATTGACTGAATCCAAGCCATATGAATGGTATATAGTATCTGACTTTTCGCCCCATACATAGCCGTTCTTGCGCACATCATCACAGAGGGTTATTACCGTTGTATCTCGGACTAAGCCCAACGTATCCAAATGAAGATTATAATAGAGCGTGGAATCACAGTTTCCTCCAGAGACACGCAGACTCACCTTGTAGTCGCCTCCTGTAGGAGGGAACGTGAAAGAAGGAGTCACCCGGTCGGACCAGCCACCAGCAATACCCTCGACAAACCACTCGTAGTGCTCAATATGATAGAGGCGACTGGGGATTGTATCGTTCTTAACATGATCAATCTCTCTCACCCACGAAGGAGAAGCATCGAAAGAAACGATATACTTGTCCTCACGACAATCAGGCTGGATCTTAGGCTCATTCATCACGGGAATAGGAGCAGTAGCCAGCGTAGTAGTATAGAGCGAGAAATAGCATGTAGTATCCATAGAGAACATACAATCCACTACATATACACTATCATCCTTGTTCCCGGCCACGAAATGCCGATCACGTCCTAACACATATTGCTCGGGAACGGAACCACCATCAGCATCGTCTCGATATTGTTCGCTTGACGCATACATCCAACGATAAGAGAATCCCTCGGGAGCCTCAAATTCCGGATTGACTGCGCCACACATCATGCCTTTGAAATTGGCGTCAGAACATCCTAACGTGAAATATGCATAACCGCTATGTCCTGTTTCTTGGCAATCATGAGTAGTCAGACGCGCCTTAATGGTTTCTCCGTCATAGGCGCTAAGATCTATACCGACAGTAGTCCACTCTTTCCACACCACATCAGCTCGGTCTTGTTGACCAGGGCCAGAGAATGCCACGGATGCCGGCGTCAAATGCCAGCCTTGCGCCTTAGCACTATCAGAAAGTGCTGTTTTCTCTTTGTTGAGCACATCATCTGCACTAAAATTGGCCATGCCACATTCTCCTATTGATTTCCCGTTATGAAAGAGTTCAAGTTTGAATCGTGGGTTGTGATTACGCACATGGTCAGGGGCCTCCAAGATAGGCAAATACTTGAGCAAGAGTATCGGATGCTCAATCGCATCAACTTCAAAAGAAAAATCGATACGTTCTGCCTCATTACCAACCTCCCAGTTGCCTAACCGCACAGAAGCCAGTTCTCCATCCGGAATAGTCTTAGCCATACCTCCCGTGCGGGGATCAGTTTCCTCTCGATCGAAATGGACCACATGGCGGCTGAATCTATCAGATGGTCCATTATCAACAGGCCGTACTATCCGGAAAGCATCAAAATCTAATGTACTGGCAGGTGGTTCACTATTAACATAGCAGATGGCATTATCTAAGTTGAGGTAATCCACACATAATTGGTCCGGATAGTACATGAGTTTAGAGAGGATAGTCTTTAGGCTATAGATATTATCCTCACACACCGAGCGAACAATAAAGTCCGCCTGGCCGACAGGAATACCGGAAACCGTTGTTTGTGTTCCCTCAACGATCATCGGTCCGAGCCACGTTTGTGTCTCATAGGAATAGACAGAGAGTTCGTAACTCTGCGCCTCTCCAACCCAGGATACATTAGCAGTTGTTCCGCTCGTGGATACATACAAGGAGTCGGGCGCTTTACAAATGATATTGTTGGTGATAGATATATTGTCTAACTTAGCTCCAGGTTGCTGCATGATCGTTCTGCCATTAGCCCATACAAAAGCCAGATAATGCGGTTTGCCGTCGCAAGATTTACCGGGTAATCGGTGGGCACACTGACGCCAAGTGGAAGTTCCGTTGAGATACGTACTGCCGGAGGTCGGTTGAAGCAATCGGACATAGTCATCGTATTTTACTAGTTTCTCTTCGTGCTGCAGAATAGCAGATTGTATATCAATAGAATCGCCATTATTGTCCGTCATAGGGATCCACAACAAGTATAGTCCGTCGAAATTACTTGCGACATTACCCATAGCGACATAGTCGAAGGTAATGGTATAATAGGCCGAATCGGCGGTAAGATGATCGAGAGACACCGTGTCATAAGCAAAGACCCAACACCCCTTGTTGGTGTAACGGGCGGATTCTCCTCCGTCGTTAGATATGTAGAGTCCATACTGCCCGTCTCTGTCGTTATTTCCCAAATTTCCGAAATACCATTTATTGGGCAAGGTCATATTCTCGTCTACAGGATTCAATGTCCAACGAGCACGATCTTCAGGAGATTCGAAATCACACGTGTACTGTTTGACAGCTTTTGCGGGGAGCGAGAAGCTCACCATGACTAATAGGATAAACAAATATAAGCGATTCTTCATAAACCAAACAAACTATTAATTATTGAACAATCATGACTTGAGCCTGGGTTTCCCCCTCTGAATTGACGGATTTAACGATATATGATCCACTTTGACCCGGTATCGAAAGCGAGGTATAACCCTGCGGAAGGGAGAAGGTGGTATAGAGTTGACCAGAGATGGTATAGTACCAAATGGTAGCGGAATGCTCCATATACATCGGCAGATGCTGGCCAGCCGATACGATAGTCGGGAACGCCGTCTGCTGCTCATGATAAACAGGCTGAATCGGACAAGTAGCAACCACAGAGCCGTCCGGCTGGGTAAGCTCTACATAGTAGGTAGCGTCCATATCCAGGGGTTGGTAGAGATAAGACTTGGTCTCTCCCAAAAGCGGCGCGTCATCTTTGTACCACTGAAAGGCAGTAAACTCGAAGCCACCATTGGCTTTCGGACTCAACAACGTGAGCACATCGTTCCACTTCTGCTCCACGATGGAACTGCGAAAGCGGATATCGAAATCGCGTGTTTCCTCGTAGATACCACAACAGAACTGATGGAAACGTATAGTGGCCTGATAATGCCCCGGCGCAATATCCGACGGGTAAGGGATTGAGACCGATACCACACTCGGGTCATATATCATTGTGTCACGCAGTTCGGGTGTATTGAACCTAATCTCGAGACTGTCATATACTCCGGCTGCGATATCGAAAGAGACATAGAGTTGCTCGTCGTCGGCACATGCATAAGGCATCCGGTCAACCGTTGCCTGCAAACGCTCATTGACTGTCAGTGTATAAAATATTATACTGTCGCACCCATGAACGGTCTCAAGATTGATCCTATGATTGACAATAGGTTCGTTGAAGGTAAACCCTGCAATTGTAGCGACAGAGTCAGAACATATAGAGTCGTGAATATAACGATCCGGAGCATCAGGATACACGTTCAAATAGAGCCAAAGTAAGGAGTCGCAACCGAAGATGTTCTTGTGAGGATGCACAGCGATTGTATCTTCGTAGTATAATTTGCCATCAAATGAAACGGGAAGATTAATAGAACACGTATCCACACGACGGATGGAGTCCGGAGTCAGTATATTCGGCACAACGATAGTATCCACGCGAACACTATCACAATGGTTATCTGCTCCCACATAAGCCGTCAAGGTTATCTCAATGGAGTCTCCCTGCAAAGGGCATGGACATGTGGGGTTCTTACTATCGTCTTCCTTAATGACAGTATTTTTTGTAATACTACGAAACTGCCAATGACAAGCTTCACACAGTTCGCTATCTTTATGCTCAGGTACACCGTCAATCATGTACATCACATGCGACTTATTAGTAAATTTAAGTAGGCTTGTACAATCCTCAAATACTGTATCAACTTTATAGTCCGGAACTGGGAAACGCGGAGCATAGTAAGTGCTAATAGTGAAATAACATGTATCATTCTCAAGGAAGGTCAGCTTGCAGGTATAACTCTGTGGAGTAGCCGGCACCTCCAGTTCGCGCTCGCGTCCGACAACCGAATCTTGCTCGTCGGTCCACTCGTATTTGAATCCCTTCGGCGCGTAGCATGAAAGATACGGATCTTTACCGCAGTTATTGGTCTTGATAGTCGCACTAGCACAATCTACTGTAAAATACGCATAGCCATAGTGAGCAGTTTCGGTACAATCCATAGTAGTGAAGCGGACTTGGATACTATTCTTATAATAATCAGACAAATCGACTCCTATGGTAGTCCAATTCTTCCATACAATACTACTGCCTTCATGAGTAAAGGTTTTCCAGTGAGGATCATTATACGCTTGCGTATAGGTAAAATCAGCCTGACCACACATACTATGGTTTATGAGTTGACCATTCTCATCCAACACTTCGAGTTTGAACTCCGGTTCTCCAGGATGTCCAGGTTCCTGAAGCACAACCGCATACTGAACGAGCAAGTAACTGGCAGAATCCACATCTATTTCGTACGTGATAGATTCTGCTTCGGCTCCTGTACCCCAGTTACCCAAGCGAACAGAGGCTAAAGCTCCCTTGGGGACTGTGTACAATTCGCCACCTGTACGCGGGTCGGTCTCGGTTGGGTCCACATGAACGGTATGACGACTCTCCATTGCGGCCGGTCCGAAATCAACTATTCCTTCCTCTTCATTAACACGATGGCTATGGTTGTGCTCGTAGTCCGGATGATGGCCATATGCACATTTAACATTAGAAGCATCAAGACGCGCATAATTGACACAATGATTCTCCGGGCAATAAAGGAACACTGAATTACTATACGTATAATTAGTAGTTAGGTTACCATTCTCAACACGCACACGCACATCATATGCTCCTTCCAAAACATCACTAATCGTATAAGAGTATTTGTACGTTCCTATTTTTTGGAGTCCGTCGCTTTGGTCCGGCTCAAATGTTATCCAATTAGACAAACCGACGAGACGGTATCCCACCTCAAATCTTGCTCCTTGTGGTAAACTTGCGGCCTCCCAGGTAAGGGCCAGTGTTGAGTCGCAGGCCGGTATAACTTCCAAGTTTGTCGGTTTTCTTAATTTGTTCGAAGCGATCTGCACATTGTCAATAGCTATAGAAGAATGGCGCACAGTGGTGTCGGTATTATTATTCTCCCATATAAAAACTATAGCATAAGTAGGAGAGTTGGATCTTACCGTTACCGGGATTGATACATTTATCCATGTAGCACTACCACAAGCTTTCCTTCCGTGAGATCCCAAATCCATACATTTCGGTTCGATATTATCACTACTTATTACTCCAGAGTTGTCGGATGCAATATTGTCCAGACTTAACGTTCCTGATGAAAGAGCAGATTCGGGGCAAATTATAACACGGAGATGCGACTTGTCCACATCGCCCATTCCCACCCAATCGAAACTAACATCATAGTTTTGGGGGTTAGGATCTGTAGGAAAATCAAAGCTCAGATAAGAAACCGACACATTCGGTTTGGCTCCATATATAGGACTGACACCATCGGAAGATATATACAGAGAGCGCTTGCCCGTACTGTGCGTAGCAGTACCTACTATCCACTTGTCTTTATTAGAGGCAGAGCCAGCATTAAAATGCCAGTTAGACAAATCTTCGGATTCCTCAAAACTACATTCGTAAGGAAGGGTCTGCGCGGAAATGAGCGCAGAAACCATCAAACTGATATATAAGAAGAACTTACGCATTTGTGTGTGATGTATCTTGTGTAAGGGTACACTATTAATAAACTTGCTCAATATCTTTACCATCCGTTCCGGTGATGACGAACTCTACACGACGGTTGAGTTGGCGTCCTTCTTCGGTATCGTTGTCAGCCACCGGCTCCTGCTCGCCCTTACCCTCAGCGCTGAGACGCTCTGCAGCCACGCCACGCTTGATAAGGTCATCGCGTACGGCATTAGCACGTCCCTCAGACAGGATCTGGTTGGCCTCATCCGAACCGACAGCATCGGTGTGGCCTACGATATGGATAGAGACAGTCGGATTCTCCAAGAGGAAAGTAGCGAGATCTGACATAGCCTGCTCGGACTGCGGGAGGATATAAGTCTTGTTGGTTGCAAAGAAGAGGTTCTCAATCTTCACCTTGACACCCTCCTGGATATGCTGCATAAACAAATCCAGAGTATCCAGCACGAAGTGGAGCGTATCATCCTTGGACAGATAGCCTGTTCCGCTCAGGTGGGCGATATAATCTCCTGCAGTAAGCGGGGTCTCGATGAAGCCGTCATCCGAAGACTGAGCCGTATAGCCGACAGCAGGATCGGTTATAGAAACGATGCGCACAGCAGCCTCGATAGGCGCGCGAGTATCTGCATCAAAGATATTGAGGCACAACGTATGAACCACAGGTGCGACAATACGATGCATAGGCAAGCGCAGCGTGTCGAACGAGAACTCCTCGACAGTCTGAAGAATCGTATCAGACGGCAGATAGCCGTTCTTGGTAGCCAAGACACGATACTGACCCGGAGCAAAACGATTCTGGAGCAGACCTTGGCGGTTGGTATTCTTCTGCAAAGACTTGCCAGTAGCAACATCGATGATTTCGACAGACACGCCACCCAAAGCCGACTCATTCTCCTGATCATACAAATAAACTCCCAAACGCGAAGCCGGCATAGCCGGATAATCCATAACAGGTTTCTGCTTGCGCGGCAGATCGAACCATACGGAGAGTTTGGCACCTACCAAGAACGGATGGACTTGGGCATTAGCCGCAGAGGTGGTAGCGAGTGTAGAATTGGTAGGATAATCCAACGGATTAGCAGCCACCGTCATCTGCATAGGTATATCTTGCGCGCCGTCAGCAGCCTTGTAGCTAAGCGAATTGAGGATACCATAATCCGCAAAAAGCGATGCACGCAGGCGAGGCGAAGCATTGATCCACTGATCGAGATTAACGCCAATCTCAGCACTGGCAGCCAGATTGAGGCCGAACTTAACCGATGTAGCGGGGCGTTGAACAGCCTGATCAGAAACCAACAAATGGTTGTACATATTTTGCAGACCTTCGATCAACTCTTTGTCTTCGATGGAAGTAGTCATATTGCCACTAATGGTCGATTGGCCCATCACTCCCATACCGATTTTCAGACCAACCTGCCAGAAGAGCGGGGAATTACTCAACTCCATACCGCACAAGACAGGTATTTGAGCAAAGCCACCAATCAATTTGTCTTGCATCGAATCGAACGCATAGTGATAAGTCATAGTAGATGCATACGGGCTCATTCCGTATTGGAGAAGCATAGTACCATCCGGCTGATTAGAGAACGCCATGACGGAATTGTACGTATTGAATTCGAGACCCGTAGTGAGGATCATCTGCCGATAGCGCATCTGATAGCCAAGACCAAGGCCACCACCAACGAAGCCTTTGTCTTTGTTCTCGAAACCGACAGGGTTAGGAGTAGCTGCCTCGAAAGCGATGCCGGAAGTAAAGAGGTTGCTATAGCCTACTTGCCCCCAAAAGCCAAGGCGGTGGGTGATATCACGATTATTGTATGCCTCGGCTCTTGCGTTGGCTTTATCCACAGTGGCTTTCTGCTCCATATACTGCGTCTTCTCCTCCTCCGGAGTCATGGCAGCAATGGCCTTGGGCGCGGGCTTAGAAGCAGCAGGTTTAGGAGCCGGTTTAGCGGCTGCTTTAGCTTGCTGTGCTTTAGCCTTAGCCTTTTGCTTCTGAGCAGCAGACTTAGCCTGTTCTTTCTTCTTCTGGGCGGCTGCTTTCTCTCTTTGTTTTTGAGCAGCCGCTTTAGCCTTCTCGCGTTCTTTAGCTGCCTTAGCCTTCTCTTTCTCACGTTGTGCTTTAGCTTTAGCCTTAGCATCCACAGCATAGACTGCTGCGATGCGGCTATCAACTACGGACAAAGCCGGTGCAACAAAGGCAAAAGCCAAAGAAATAAGCAATATATGGAATAATCGTTTCATCAGTGTTTAATGTTTAATGTTTGATGCGTAATGTGTAGTGTGTAAACATTAATACAGCGCTTGGGTTCCGCCACGTTTACGATAATTGAGTTTGACACGACGCGAGTCGTACTTGTAGGACTTGCCATGCTCAGCCATCGGGAATGCGACTGTCAGTTTGGCGCCCAGACTGAGATTGCGAATCACGGCATTATCCGAACGATTGCTTACCAATAGCGGTTGGATATAGAATTGCAAGCCCTGATCGGTTTCGCGATATTGGAACAATGGTTCTCCATTGCCGGCAGTTTTCAGATTGAGGACACCGAAATCCACATATCCGGCAAGATAAACGCGCACCTTGTTTCGATTAGCGTAATAACCCGAACTCTTAGGGAAGTCATCGAGACGTCCTCCGACCTCGAGATGAGCGATAACGTTCATATTCCACTTGAGCGGAAGCGTACCACTGGTCATAGGGCGATTGGTCTCAAACTGGTGGTTGAGCATATCGTAGAAATCGTCGTAATAACGGTCGTATTCGCCATACGTAGTAACTTGCGCAGAGGAAGAAGTGACACCATAGAGATTGAGAGAGAGTTTGGGTCCAACAAGGAAATAGAAGCATCCCCACTCACCTCCTATCAATAATGGTACATTAGCGTTAATCATGTGCGCATGATCGCGCGCTGCGCTTACAGACACATGCATATTGAAGAGGTCACCCTCGGTATCCATCATCGGAATGACTTCCTCTATTCCTTCCAGAGAGTTGGCATACAATCCATACATACCCTCCACACCTACGGAGAGTAAGAAATTGTTGTGAAAGAGACGATAATCGACACCGATATTCGGATTCAGTCCTTTTGCAGGACTCTGATTGTCGATCGAATGAAGGAGCATAGAAAAGCCCAGATCTCCATGAAGGGACACAAAATGATGGGTCTCCGGAGAGAGACTGGTATGGGCACTGACAGATACACTAAGCCCAATAATGCATATTAATAGAACGTACCTTCTCACAGACTAATTGCAATTATAAAGCGATTTGAGCGGCAAAAGTACTGCTTTTTTTTGAGATGTGCAAATAATTGACATATTTTTAGCACTTTCTCATTGTTTTTGTTTAATAATCATTACAAAAAATAACTTTCAGGAAAGAAAAAGAACATAGGATGTCGGGTTAGGATTGGAACGAAAGAACGAATGAACGAATGAAGGAAAATGCTCAAAGGGCTGCACGAGGCAGCCCTTTGGAGTATAATCGGCGGTAAGCCGTATGTCGATAAGTGATGCTTACTTCACAACCACTTTGCGTCCCATCGTATCATAGACAACACCATTGACAAGGATGTAGACCTGACGATTGCGGATGAACTTAAGCGGTTTGTCAGAAGTCTCAGCGCTATTGATTCCGGTAGCGACAGATTTCTTTGTGATAGTGAAATTGTCAACTGCTGCCGGAGTATTTGCTACGCCATCTGTCGATTCGTTTCTCCATGCAAGAAGAATCTTGTATGTACCTTCTTCGATAGCAACATCTTCTATACTGATGGTTTGCCATTCTGCACTTTGATTAAGTTGGTGTCCTCCATCAAGAGCAATCCAACCATTAGGCAGATTAGTACCACTGAAAGAAGGAAGTTTCATTCCTGCCGGGAAAGTAGCCGTTGCCGGAACGAGCGCTACGCGCAGGTAGTCTGCCGGAACATCTTCGTTATTTCGTCCTTCAGCCTTCCAATCATAGCTGAAGGCATAGGTGCCTTCCTCGAAGAAGAACAACTTGGTAGCATATACCATAGCCGCCTCAGTAGCAGTATAAGCGTTGCTTACTCCGCCATCATTAGAGATGTACAATGCGTGCGAACCACCATTAGCGGTTGCTTGTCCATAAGCCCAAGCATTGGTAGATGTACCATTGACAAACAGCCAACTATTGGCATCCTCAAAGTCATCTGCGAAAGGAATAGTTGCAACCTGCTGTGTAGTACTGAAAGCGACTGAGATACTTTGACTCAATCCATCCTTACATACACGGCTCAAATAGAATACATAGTCGCTAAGGTCTGTCAAGGCATCAATAATAACAGCATTGGTATCGATAGCAATAAACGCATCCTCTGCAGGCTCTGCATCAGAAGCTGATGCGACTGCGTATTTCCAAGCTCCGTTAACCTCGCTATTCCAAGAGAATGTAGCACCCGCGGATGTGATGTCAGAAACAGCCAAACCGGAAGCCTCATAGCATGGCAGTTCGTCAATTGCGATATCATCAATCAGCACACTATGGTTGGATTTGTTTGCATCCGCAGCCTCCAACTTGAAGGCTATGTATCTGCCTGTACCATTATAACTATTAAACTTCACCTCAAATGGCTGGAAGGTAGTAGTAGTAGGTTCAAAGGTAGCAAGCTCCACGAATGTAGCCGTATCGGACGGATCTGTCATCACTCCTACCGTAAACTTAGCGGAATATGCGTTTGCTGTAGAATATGCACGTGCCTTGAACGTCATTTGCAATCCATTGACGCCGAGCATCTCCGGGAGTATAGCATACTCGTCTTGCGGATCCTTGTTGGTCGTACTGCTATAATTAGAGTGGAGACGCAACGAGTTAGGTGACGAAGCATAATATCCGGCATAATATTTGAATATAGTCGGGTAAACATTATTGCTACTATTGATAGATGAATTAATAAAATTCCAACATAGGGGCAATACACGCTTGCTCGGCGATGAAGTTTGAGTAACAGTAATACCATCGAAATTCTCACTATACGGGAAAGAAGAAATGGCTTCACAAGCGGTGAGCGCAGTAAACGGTGCGCTATATTCGCTGATAGTAGCCGGATCTGTCACGTCACACCAAGCAGCTATACGGAAGTCATACGAAGTAGCCGACTCAAGACCTTCTACTCGGAAGGAATCCGTAAGGATAGGCTCAGAAAGTGTAGTCCAACTATTCGCGTCACTCTTCTTGTATTGGATCAACCATGCATCGCTATCCTGACGTTTCCACTTTAGCAAAATAGAATGAGTTGATATATTCGTAGCAACGCTATCTGCTATAGGTCTAGCGCACAAGGTCGGAGTGATACTGAAATTGTCAATAGCAGCAGGAGTTTGAGAACCACTAGTAGCATCGTTACGCCATACGAATACCACATTGTATTCACCTGCAGCAACTTCTACCTCCAAATTAACAGTCTTCCACTCATTGTTGCTCAAGTTGAGTTTAGTGCCGCCGTCCAATGCTTTCCAACCAGCCGGTACTGCGCTATTTGTCAGACCTGATGGCAGTGTCGAACCCGCAAAAAGATTTACAGAAGCAGGGACTAAGACAACGCGCAGATAATCTGATAAGCCTTCTCCTTTGGCTTTCCAATCGTATTGGAAAGTATAAGTGCCATCTTCGAATGCAAATAACTTGGTTGCATAAACGACTGTGTTATCACTTCCTAATGTATAGGCGTTAGTAGCACCACCATCATTAGAAATATACAATGCATGCGAACCTCCATTGTTGGTAGCAGAACCGTATGCCCATGCGTTGGTCATTCCACCACAATTGAATGCCCACTTATTACCACTCTCGAAGTCATCTGCATATGGCAAATTAGCCGGGGCTTGAGAGGTATGGAAGCGACGTGTAGCTATTTCGCCACCACAATTTCTACGGATGAAGAAGATATAATCCGTATTTTCTCTCAAAGTATCTATCTCTGCCCACGTATCCGAAGTACTACCAGTAAAATCAGCGGCTTCGGGTGAGAAATCATCTGCAGGATTAGCAGCAACACCAAAGATCCATGGTTCCGAACCGCTCTGAGCTTCATTCCACTCAAACGTAGCGGATGCACTCGTGACGTCGGATAGAATCAAGCCAAGAGGCTTCTCACATGCCGGAATGTAATCAACATGCAAATTGCCGATATGGATATAACTATCTCCTCCCTTAACAGTTGATTCGCCATAGAATGCGATTCTAACTTTTTGACCTGCATATGCCGACAAATTGCATACTTCCTCTTGACCTTCTGAAGTACAACTGATAGCATCGTACGAATTCTCTGAATCGGTATTATTCCACTCCTTGAGTTTACCCCAGTTTGCTCCATTATCCGTACTGATGAGCACTACAAACTTGTCATCATCCTGCTCACCAGGAACAACCGGCTGCAAGATATTGTTCGAGCCAGTCAAGGCTAAGTCAAACGAGAGCTGAACATTATCATCCAATTGTATTTCCGGAGAAACAGCCCAAGCTCTGGAGTCTGCACCTGAATTCAAAAGAAGTAGATGCGTCTCCCCTGCGAATACACCATTGCCGGACGCTACTTTCCAAGTAGCAGAGGTAGCCACCAAATTAAGCGTTGCTTCGTTATTCATGATTTCGCTTAACAATCCTCTATACGTAGACCAATCGACAGGCATAGATGATGCACTGAACGGCTCAGTATAAGGCACACCAGCTACCGTCTTGAAATGAATGGTCTGGCTATACTTGCTTGTTCCATCTGAAGCAGAGCCATCACATACAGCAGCAACGTGCACATCGTAATCGGTCAAACTTTCCAACCCAGAAAGCACATATGGATTCTCTGTAACATCAATAGTCTGCCATGCGGTTTCGGAAGATTTCTTATACTGGATCTTCCATGCCGTCTCACCACTATTAGCTACCCAACTCAGTTGTACAGAGTTCTTCGAGATAGCACTTGCTTCGAGAGCGGTCGGCTTAAAGCAAGTTGGGATCTTATCCACAAGCACACTATCTATATGAAGACGGGCACCACCTCCACTCACTGTAGATTCACCATAGAACGCCAACTTGATCAATCCACTACTGTACGCACTAAGATCAATGGATATTTCTTCTCCGTTAGGACTAATGTTATCGTAAGAATACTGTGACGCACCACTGTTATCCCACTGACGTAGTATCGTCCATGTAGCTCCGTTATCCGAAGAAAGCAATACTGCAAACTTGTCATCCGGTTGAGAACCTGCTGTTACCGGGAGACCAGAACTATTGGACAAAGCCATCCAGAATGACAGTTGGACATTTGAGTCCATCTGAACAGCAGGCAGTACCAGCCAATCCTTAGTATTATCTTCCATAATCTCGCAATATGCATGTTGAGATAGTTCTCCTGCAGCCGAAGACGAGAATTTCCATTTGATATTGTCAGATGCACGGGATAATGAAGCTGTACCAGCAAGGACTTCACTAAGAAGACCTTTGTATGTAAGCCAATCAGCAGGCATCGCATTTCCAAAGAAGTTTTGCTCATACGGGATAGCGTATGGGGTCGTGAATGAGATGGATGTTCTTCCGCTAGTAGATTCTTCGCAGACAGCCTGGACACGCGCCTGATATGTAGTAGCAGGAGCAAGGTTGCTAAGGGAGGTTGTTAAAGCACTCGAATTAGCAAGCAGAGAAGTCCAGTCAGTGGCTGATGCAGCCTTATATTCAACATTGTACTCTCCGCTACCCCCAGCCCATACGAGTGAAGCAGTTGATGTAGTCAGATCGATAACATCAAGAGAGGAGGGTCTTTCACATTTAGGTCCGCTAGCAGGAATATAATCAAATTTGACTTTGGGAAGAAACTGTTTAAGGTCATGGTTATTACTAAAAAAATAGTGACCAGCAACAAAACCAATATCATCAACGCCATAGAAATTAACAGTTTTCCACGTACCTGCTGTTTGTACCTGGAAATCAACTACGAGGTTTCCGCCAGAGTAAAGATATGGCGAAGAAAATACCACTTCTATTGTCGGCTGGGACACACTCAGTCCTCCAGAATAGACCGACGTCAAGTTCTCCAAAAACTCACTTTTAGTAAGTCCGGATTCTGTACTTTCTGCCAGGCTGACTTGGAATATGGCATTAGCCCATCCACTGGCGTCCTCCGGGTCTATATAGAACGTCATTTTAGTAATCGTTGCGCCTTCTAAGTCCGTCAAGGAATCACTAGGATATAGGCACTGACTGCGTGTACCTGCCGCATCTACCCACGTGCCGTTTATCGGCAAATTGGTATTGGTTGCAGCGCCATCTGCCACAATAAGTTCTTCAGACCTTACCTGCAAACTTACGCAACAAAGCAATAACACGAGTGAACATAATAACTTTTGAGTGAATGTTCTCATAAGCTTTGATTTTAAAGAATTAATATAAAAATAAACAAACTACTAATTAGTTTCATAACAAGTAACAGACTTTACAAAAAAATCGTGTTTTTCTACAAAAAATCACAAATTGCTTTTAAAACAACGAAAAACGGCTGCAAAGTTAGCATTTTTTTTATGTTCTGGCAACATTTTGCGCAACAAAGAGTAAATTTCTTTGATTTTGACAAACAGAGATTGCAATTGAAGGTGAGAGGTTACGGGGAATGGGTTATAGGTTACGGGGGCGTGGGACAGGAGATGGACAAAGGGACAATGTACGAGAAAATGTTTTCTCGGTTTTTGTCTAATTTTATCGCATCAGTACTAATATGGTACCGCATACTTATAGCACCGCGACCATCTCGGGAACATAACCATCAAGGGCCACCCGAAGGTAGCCCTTGATGATTATTAATGCTATTTGCGTGGGTCGGATACTATCTGACCGGAGACATTGTACCATTCATCGTTAATGATGATGTACATATTGTCTTGGTAGAGAATCTTTCTAGCTCCGCTACGCTCAGCGTTGACATCTTCTATACCATCACTCTTGATGATGGTCAATGTATGAACCAACGGAGCAGTACATGTCGTTCCTTGCACCATTACAGTGTCCTTGTATTCACCATAAGGCGTTCCGACCGGATAAAAGATAGGAGCCTGCCCAATGATGTACGGATGCGAAACATTAGTATACGTGAATGGAAGTTCATTGTCAAAAATCTGCGTAGCATCAAATATAGTATCTTCTGCTCCCATATACGAGAGAATTAATGTCTCTATGCTATCGCACCCGATGACAGACACCGCAGTATCACGGTACACGCCTGCACGATCATACTGATGGCCATGCCATTCGAAGATCTCTCCACGACAGATGAGTGCTGTTTCCTCCTCTGCATACGAACGCGGCTTTACATATAAATTCAGCGTTACTATACTATCACATCCATGAATGGAAGTTAACCTTCTATCATATGGCTTAGATTGATTAATACATTGGAAATTAGCATCCGTGTAGGTCTCTCCTTGACAGATCGTATCATACATTATCGTACGGGCTTCTTCAAACACTTCTATTTCTGTAGCATTGACGACATCAAATGCACCATTTCTTGCTTCCTGGTCCGTTGCGAAAGAGGTCGTTGGGAAAGAATAGATACCCGGCTTGATTTCATCACCGGAGAGTGATATATCTCCCACCTGTACATCCTCATACATACAAGTAGATATACGATCAGCAATTTTATTGAAATATGCCAAGCGGAAATTGTCCACATGTACAGCCACTCCCGTAGTAGACGTCGAATTAGCTCCTCGGTAGAAACCAAAGCGAACACTCTTTCCTGCGTACCGAGCAAGGCTGAGTCGAAGGTTAGTTCCGGTAGCAGGTAAATTAAGTAACTGCTTACCTTTCCATGTCGCTATGATATTCTTTACATTCCACGTTGACCCCCCATCTTCGGAAACAATAATAAGGAACTGATAGTCATCCTTTAGGTTTTCCTCTGTAGCAGGCGAAGCTGTAGGAACATTGGCCGCATTACATGCTGTTAAGGCCAGGTCAAGAGACAAATGTACGCTGTCCTTGTCGGAAATATAGAAAGCCGGAGATATCAACCAGTTGGAAGAGTTAGTATGACATTTAGCAACATAGTGCGGACTTTGCAAACCAAAATTATTCGTTGCACGACTGAAGTCATGGGAATCTACACCAGTGGCTATGGCTACGCCATTTATAGTAGAATCACATCTGACATTACTGAATAGCCAATCAGACGGAATAGCATCAAATTGCTCCAAGTGATACGGGCTACGTATAGTAGTGAATGTTGATTTACGAGAGAACCAGCTTTCTCCTCTGTTTCCACTACAGATACTCTGTACGCGCCATGCGTAACCGGTAAGACTCTGCAAACCGGTAACTGTATACTGATTCGTACGCACTATATCATTAAACACAAACGCATTCGGTTGAACAAATGACGGGTCTGTTGAGACTTGTAACAGATATGCAGCATTCGGATCGTTTCCTGTCCATTGAAGTGTAGCAGAGGTTGATCCGGCTTGAACCAATGTCAAATCGGTCGGGTCTGCACATTCGCTTATGTGCGAAAAGGCGATGTCATCCAAATAGATGCAGTCGTGCGTTTTATACGCAGATTTTTCTTTCTCTTGGAACGAAGTCATAAATGCCACATACGAACCAGTTGCCCCAACTAATGCAACCTTCATTTTCTGATAGAGGAAGTTATTCTCAACAGAAGCCACATCGCCCGTTGACAATTGGCCGTCGTAGGTAACCGTATCTATCGGCATAAAAGTGGAAGCATCGCTTGGATCCGTCATCGTACCAATGATAATCGACTTGGCATAATTACTACCTGTGAATGACTCTACAACTTTACCGGTCGAAGCACTCACATTTGCCGGTCGCATCCAGAAGGAGACTTGCAACGTATCGTAAGCCGCAATGTCCATTGCAGGCATAGCGATATACGGCTGGTAAGAGATCTTGCTTCCTTTCACACCATGCATGAATACCGCAGATGTACCGGAATAACTATACCTATACGCGCCAGCATTCTCCACGTTAGCTGCGTCATAGCTACCGTTCCAGTTATTATTTGCAGCATCAGCATAAGTCCAACATAGAGTTTGTTTTGCTACTTGTCCTAATTGATCTTTTAACAAACTCCATCCGTTCTCCTGTTCGAAGCCACAAGTGTAAGCAGGCGTAATCGCCACGCATTCAGTTGCAAAATATAGAGATGCAGAAGATTGTCCGTCATGTATTCCATCGGTCTGATATACATAACATTGATAAGACGTTCCTCCGCTAAGTCCGGTTACTGAATAGGTATTGCCAACCACTGTGTCGCGAATAATCTCATTGCTACCCGTAGCATCAAGGACAACCACAACAGAAGACAAAGTAGGGTGATGTGCATGCCATGATAGTTCAGCCGATGTTGCAGCGGCAACATCTACTCGCAACTCTGTAGGAGCAAACAATGTGCTACCAATCGGCTTAATACTTAGATTGTCCACGAAGAACAGACCTTCTGCCGGTTGGAAAAGCACAATATATTTGCCTTTTGCACCCGTCAGCGGCAATTGCATCTTTTCCCAGTAATGTTTGCCAGCCGGATCATCATTTACGTTGTCTCCCTCCTTCAAACCAGTATAGCGATAGGACAATGTATCCAACACTTCTAATGTGGTTATATCTTTGGGACTAGCCAACGTGCCCACTACAAGTGATTGGCTATACTGAGGTCCCAAATAGGATACATCAACAATCTTTCCTCGGTTAGACACAGAAGCTGATTCATCGTAGTTAGCGAAACAACGACCATAGAATTCAATCATCATCGTATCGAAATCACACTTCATCTCTGGCAATACCAGATATGAGCCAAGATGTTTCTTGTCGGAGAAAATACGCACAGCATTACTATTGTCAAGACCTACTTCATAGTTAGAATAGGACTGACTCGGTACTGCGGCAGAATAGTAATTATAGCCTTTGCGCTGAATCAACCACTGATATCCATTAGCGGGAGCCGCGTTAGTTGTTACCACCGCAAAACATGCCGGTTGCAGATAGAGAGAGTCAGAAGGAGTTCCTTCAAGTATGTCACCGGTAACCCAATCGTTTGCATCATCGAAATTCCAAACAAACTCTCCATCATCATTCGCCTCCTGCGTAGGGCATGTAGTTTGGAATACGCGGGTTGCCGATGTGATATAGCCAGATTCGGACGGGACATTAGCAGCCTTCAGTACTGCAGTATATTCCGAATGAGGAATGAGTCCTTCGACAACCTGCGAAGTAGAAGATAGATTATTGAAACGAGCTATCGTATCATTATGAGCATCCATCACGAATAGGTCCCACGGCCCTCCGATATTCGCCCACTCGATTTTTGCGTTATCGTTTCCTTCCAAGATGCGAGTAAACGAGACAAGGCTATAACCTTTTGAAGTTCCTAATGTCACATCATCAATATAGATATCGGAGATACCTTGCGGCTGCTTTGGAGCATGGAACACTATCTGCTTGGACGCAACAATAGCCGCATTCAGATCCAATGTATATGAACCAAATAGATACTCATTCTCCTGCGTCGCCTCTGATGAGCCATCCAGCCTGCTTAGATTAATCGTTGCAAGCAGTTTGTAGGTATCAAAGTCCTTATTTTTATCTATCAGACCTATCTCCAAAATTGCATTAGCAGAAGTTTCCGGCATGTGTGTTTCTGCATTGATTGATGCCGGACGTGCCTTGAACTCAAAGGAACGATCTTGTGCATCTTCAATAGCAGGGAAAACGATGTAACCACCATTGTAATTGCGTGATGAATGCATCAGCAATGCTCCTTCGTTCGTATAAGAATAGAGATGTCCGGCATTATTGCTAATGCTATACGGGTAATAATTATACGAATCTGTCACATTGAACGCATCACGACCAGTTACCAACGCCGGATGGATGTAATAATTATCGCTCGTCGAATAGGAACTACGAATCCAAGGCTCGCTCTTCTCGAATCCAAAGAAATAACTATCGCGATAATAGTACTTCGTTGATACTATAAGCGGCTCTTTGCTCCAGGCACTATAACTTTCCCCTCCTTCGCACAGCGCACGCACGTATATATAGTAAGGAGTAGCCGGTTGCAATCCCGATATGATTGGATTAGCATTGTCGGTCAAAACTGTACCACGTACAGTGTCCAAATAGGAATAGATATCGTTGATCGAAGCATACACAGAATCTACGATTGAGACTATCTCACACGATAGATGATGCTCGTTAGCAGGAGCAATATTTAACTTAATCGAATTGTATGACGTCTCAGCCACATTAATTGCCGGAGCCAGACAAGTAGGTATCTTATCCAACTTGATATTGTCTAAGTAAGCATTATTGGACAGGAAAGAGCTTTTGCTCATATCAAATCCGCAAGTAAAAGCAATGTGCCTGTTGGGCAAATTATAGTCAGCCAATTCAATCTCATAATGTTTGAAATCATTAGAGACAGGAAGAGTCAAAGAGTCGAATACTACGAAAGAACGAGGATCTCCTGAATCAGCGATTGTGCCAAGATACAATCTAGAAGAAACACCGGCCGTCGGACGCGCATCAAAAGACAATATTTGATTTTGCATTGTTCCACTAACTAACGGCATCATTGCCAGCGAACTGGCACTATTGGCAGAATACAATTCTAAGACTTTTGTACCATTTACCTGCTCAATTTTAGGATACTCATACTCACTTGTGTTGGTGCTTAGGAATAGCCAACAACCCGGATTATGCTCGTTATTTGCGTAAGTATCAAATTTTTCGACATATGGCAACGGGTAGCCGATGGTATGCGGACACTCTGTACGGAATGAGGCAAACTGAAGAGATATTGCGCTGCTATCACCATCCTGACAGATACCTTGCGCATAAACATGGTAGTCAGTTGCCAGTTTCAATCCACCAATCGACACATGATTAGAATGGGAGACCAGAGAATCAACTACATAATGATAGGTCGGTTTCTCTGCTTCTAATAATTCCCTATCTGCTACTAATAAGCGATATGACTTCTGATTGCCGGTCCAACTTACGGTTGCAGTATTCTCACCCACGTTGTCCACCGAGAAAGAAGACGGCTCAATACAAGTAGGTATCCGATGAACCGAAACCTCGGAGATATACGCTATATTGCTAATTCCGAAATTGGAATAGAAGGTGATATACTTACCATGCACACCCAAGAAATCTCCTTGGTATGAGTCAAGCAGAACATGGTAAGTTCTCCATTCCGATTGATCCAAAGAAATCGTATCTACTGCAGTAAAAGTAGACATATCCGCAGGATCAGTGGTTACGCCCACTATAATCCGATTGTTAACAATGGATTTGTCACCACGAGCCCAGAAATTAACCTGATAGTGACGAATGGAATCAACACTCAGTTCGGGCATAACTGCATGCGCACCCGTATAGCTAAAAGTAGAGTACGAAAGAACATAATCTTGCAACTTAAGATAGTTGTAACCATTATGCATAATGGAAATCGACTTCTCAATATGCGGTATATACTCCGGCGTAGCAGACGAAGAGCTTCCCACTCTCCAGCATTGCATATTACCTTTCGTTCCTGGGACGAATCCTTGATCTTCAGAGAAAGTAATCGTTCCTAAGGCATCAGGAGTTTGCGCAGTGCATGGTGTAACAAACGAAACTGAGTTCCATAGCGATATTTCTGATCCGCAATCAGTTGATGTATAGACATAATAGCGCGTTCCTGCCTCTAATCCCGTTACTTCAGTAGAACGGCTATCAACAGTAGTAACAAATGATGGAGGCAAGGCATATGTCTCGCTATTAAGGGAATCAATATTCAATGGCAATGAGGTTACCAACAACTTCCATGATATATCTTCATAGAGGCCACTGTGGACACGCACACTATGCTGCGTCAACCTTGAGAATCTCGGGTTGGTAGAGGGGCACGTCAGTCTGACAATAGACACATCATCAATATAAAGAGAAGCGGTAGTACGATACGACGTTCTCCATGCGAAATGACGTGCATCGGAAGGGATACGACTTGCATACTCGCTCAAGGATATTGTTCGAGTATCTACGGTATTCCGGCACTCTATAGAATCTAAAGCAACAAAAGAACTCAGATCATAAGGGTCACTCATTACACCTATTATCATCCACGAATAAGAATCTCCAGAGTATGAGAAACTTACAGTCAGTTCCGACATAGACCGACAGTCTATAGCCGGCGAAGCAATGTATGAAGGAAGCATCATCTCCTTTGTTGAGGAAAGCTTATATACATTGCTTCCTGATGCGGCATATTGTCTATTGCTGCATATAAACGCATGTGCTTTATCAGCCGTCCAGCATGAAGCCTGATATTCAGAGTTACCAACAGAACTGCTTTGGTAAGACTCAAAAGTTTCTTTATTAGGTTTATTCGGGTTGAGCAGTTCACATCCCGTTTGCACCTCAAGCACACTATATCCGGCTGCACAATCAGGACGCACATAAACATAATAGAAACAAATAGGATCCAGACCTGTGACATGGAACGTATTGCCGACAACAAGCGAGTCATCTACAATTGCTTCACGCGGGTCGTAGGTTCCGTTTCGCATAGGCAGCCTCAACACAATAACTCTCCACTGATTATTAACAGCATTACCACTCCAATCAAAATCAACGGAATGAGCTGTTGATGCAGTCTGACGCATGTCATATGCCTCGGTACACTTAGCATCACGCAACTCTACGTTATCAATTACTACGTCACTGGTTACCTCTCTGTCTTTAACACCGGATGAGAATGCAATCTGATTGTGAACTAAATTATAGTCCGACAGGAATAGTCTCACAGTATTGATTTCGCCAACAGAGTTGTTTATAGTAGCAAACGGAACAAACGAATCGGGGTCATCAACATTACCTATTGTGCCCACATGAATTACAGACTTGGTACTTCGCAGTTCTCTCGAACGCGTCTCGAACACAAGCATCATATCACTAAGGTCTCCATCGACCGGTGGCATGACAGCAAGACTACGATCCTTGGAATCACTAGACACCAAGTTAAGCAGATTATTTGAACTGACGCTTAATACTTTAGGATAGCCAACGCCCTTATAGTTCTTTAGTTTCCAACATCCAATCTCTGTAGCACCATTAGCGTAACTATCAAAATCATCTCTAAATGGGAATGCAGCATCTCTACATGGAGTCTCGAATTGATACTCGGTCCACCATGTAGTTTCACCGTAACAACCCGTACGTACGTAGAAATAATAGTTAGTATGCGGAGTAAGTCCACCGAAACCAAAAGTAGGATTCTGGGTCGGTTGGTCCCATGTCAGTGTATTGGCATATACCACAGAGTTTAGTGCGGACAACTCTGCCAATTCTAGTTCCTTCTGGTCAGCACTCAAGGCATTGCGAGATATCACGACATCCCAATTATCTGCCCGACTAGCGTCCCAACGGATAGTCATCGAATCAGGAAGCACATCTAATTGTACGTGCTCAGGGGGGATACAATCAAGCAATGACTCCACACTCAATTCGTCTATATAATTCATCGTAGGTTGCGACATGCCAGCCACGTCTCCCCAAACAATAGCAATGACTCCATTCGGTCCGGAATAATTTTTGAAATTGGCGTAGCACATTGAATAACCTCTAGCAGACAACTTGAAATCTGCTACCGGGATAAATGTATTGATATTCATTGGGTTAGTCATTACACCCACAATAGCATGTGAACGTGTATATTGGTTAGAACCGCTGAGATAAAATTTGACTTGTGTACTATCCAAATTATCAACCATCGGCAATGTGACCCAAGTATCCATGCCTGCAACCTTACTCAGATACAAACATTTTCTACCCTTATAATAATTGGTTGTTGTGGTCTGAGGATAGACGGAATTATTACTAAACAAACTCATCCCTGTTGTACCGGGAGTTTGCTCAAAATCAAACTTGTACGGCAATGTACGTTTGGATGCAATCGTAATAAACGGACATCTATTAGACCATTCCGCTCCTACGGCCTGGACATAAACATAGTATGGTTTTTTCCATGTATGATCCGGCTCAAGTGCTTCACAATGGTAATTGTTAGTTGTTACATTAGCTCTAGCGACAACGGCAGTAGATGCAGGATTTGCCGGATCTACCTCCGTATTGGTAACCAGCACATTATATGAGGAAGCATTGCCCTTCCAAGTAATATCGGCATAGGTATCGCGCGGGTTAACGGAAATCTTCGTAACCTTGTTCACAGCAGGACGATACTCTACCGTTACATTATCAATATAGATAAGGTTTGGCTTATCAGAATGGCTCTTAAATCCCACATATTCTCCTTTGCCACGATAGGAAGAGAGATCAACAACGTTCTCAACAAATGTCTTGGAGTTCAACACATAAACTGTGTCAATAGGGACGAAGGTAGTGATATCCTCAGGATTGTCCATGACTCCCACTATCAAACTACGTCCATACTGACGCCCCGCATATGTATATACCGTACTCCAGAAACGGACCTGACACTGAGAGAGTGAGAAATTTGTATTCAACGAATCAACCATCGCCGGCGTAGCGGCATAAGCATACGATCCATATGGAATGGCTGTTTCGGGATTAGCATCTGCACCCGAAAATATAAGGCAAGATGTAGAATCAGGAGAATAACATGCAAGTGTTGCCTTGTTGGTTGTCTTGGAATTTACATATGGGTCAATTGTTCCCAAATTATTTCCCCAACTCCAACCGGGTTCGTGCGCTTGGTCAGCGGCTGTACTCGGTATAGAAAATGTGCAATTATAGGGAACTTGCGCTGTAGTTTGGACACGGAATTGGAACGGACCATCCGCAGATGTCTCACTACTCCAAGCGCTTATCTCTCGGTCACACAAGGAGCGGACGTACATGTAGTATGTCTCGCCTGGAATCAATGTAAGATCGTGAGAAAAAGTCCATCCATCGACCTGCCCGTGATAAGCAATCACAGACGGATCAACAGATTCTACCTCATTGGGATTGATTTTTTCTTTGCTTACAATCAACTCAAAAAAATAAGCATCCCAACTAGCCATCCAATAGACTTCTACACGACCGGCTCCTTTGTTAACAACTCCGAGATCATACGGGACAGTGCACAACGGCTCAGAACGCAGCAAAACACTATCCAACACGATACCTCGACCTAAACTCTCTGATGCCTCAAAAGCAATTTGGCAAGTGGAACTCACACTTGGCAAAGGGAGAACTACTCTTTCCCAATTAGTAGTACCCCTAGAATACTCGTTGATAAGTTGCCATTTATCTGTTTGTGAAGTTCTATAAAGAACACGGAGTGTATCACGATACGCTCCCCAGCGCGGATTTGCATATGAGAAAATCAACTCCGGGCGATATATTGCATCCGGGCTAAGATCCATCACCTTGCTGACCAGGCGGGTAACATAGCCTTGGGTTTGCCCCGTTGTATTGCGAAGATAGGCACGATGCGTGCCCTGAAATACAGTAGCAGGATATGAAAGATTGTCATCAACACTCTCTACCGACCAAGCCATATGACCCGAGACAAACTCTTGGGTCCACACATCTTCTTGGATTCCATTCTCAAAACCTTCGTCAATCACTACAGTCTGGGCACTGAGACTCATTGTCGCAGCTACTATAGCCGCCAACATGCTATACAATTTTTTTCTCATACTAACTAATACCTAAGAATTACACCTTACAAGTTGTCACAAATGCTATATTTTTGCCAAAAAGAGCACAAAATGTTCATTAAACACAAAAATAGGCCGCAAAGTTAGCACAAAATATCTCTGCGTCCAACATTTTGACGGAGAAAGAACGATTTTTTTTAATTTTGTCAAGCAGAGATTGCAAATATACTATTTCAATCAGGTGCGCAGACTGTCAATCCGCGCACCTGATTGAAATGGACGGAAACAGAGAATTATTCAGCGATTTGCTCAATATCCGCTCCGCCGGTGGAGATGATAGTGAACTCTACACGACGGTTGCGCGCACGGCCTTCTTCTGTATCATTCGTGTCAACCGGTTCGCTCTCACCTTTGCCTTCTGCCTCAATGCGCTCAGCAGCTATACCGCGTTTGATAAGTTCCTCGCGTACTGCTTTGGCACGACCTTCTGAAAGAATTTGGTTGGCTTGATCAGAACCGACATTATCCGTGTGGCCGGTGATACGAATAACCAATCCCTCATTGCTGCTCATGAACGTGGACAACTCATCCAGTGCAGCCTCGGACTCAGGTAAGATTTGTGTCCTGTTGGTTGCAAAGAACAGATTATGCAAAACGACCTTGGTACCCACCTTGATAGGTATGGAAACAATAGGGGTATCTATGACCACCGGTTTGGGTTTAGGTTGCAATGCAAAACGTATGGTATCTATGACACCTTCTCCGGCCATAGATGCACTGAGCGATTGTGCAATATATTGCTCGTTGGATGCAGTAATTGAGTATTCACCATCCTTAATACGATGACGCACGTGACCGTTCTTGGCCTCCTTGACTACAGATTTATTTTTAGCCAAATCGCGAATATTAAGGCTTGCAGGTATGGATTTGGCTGTCACTGCATCGGTGATATAGATATCAAAATAAGAAGGCAGAGGCTTGGCAGGTTTAGGCATATTGAGTTGAAACAACACAGCAAACTTAGCCCCCACCAATAATGAATTGACGGATGTTTGTGATGCTTGGTAATAATCATTGATAGTAATCTCGCGCGGTTGGGAGACTGAAGCTAACGCAACAGCAGGAGCTGAATTATTGCAACAGGACATCACACCGTAGTCTGCGAACAGAGCCACCCGGTAGAGGATAGGTTTCTTCGCATTTTTGCCACGCGCAGCAGATGAATTTCTACCTTTCTGCGGTTTCTCGAAAAAAGAGTTGAGTACTGTACCAACCTCGGCAGATACTTGTGCGTTAATAGGAGATGTTGCCCAAGCATGGGAATAACGCAGGTCGGACGTATATGCATCATGTGTAGGAACCTCTTCGTGCTCACCGAGACCACCGATCAAAGTGGGATCGGTCAGGTAGGTTCGTACTTGCGCCTTAGTAGATGCGCTATGGAGTACCGGCAAACCCAAGCGGACACCTGCCAAGAAATAGTATCGGCGATCAAACCAGGCACCGACTTGCAGAGGAATATTGATTTGACCTATATACTGGGTCTCGGAGAACGACTGGAACTCAAAATGCTCGATCATCTGCTGCCCCGCAGACAAACCGATAGTGTATGGTGTTTCCAACACGAAGGGTTGTACTCGCGCTCGGTCATTGATAGAAGCAAACTCGATACCAGCATGGACCAGCAACTTACGATAGTTGAACTCATAGCCTACTTGCAGTTTGGCTCCGGCCAAACCGGAAGAAGTTCCTAACGTTGACTGATTAAGCAAAGCCGAATAGCCCAAAGAAGCCTCGGTTGTCAGAAAATGAATACCTTCACGCTTGACATCAGCATGTAAAGATGCTGACAAACATAAAAAACCAACTAATAAATATTTTTTATAATGTTTCATTGAATGGGTATAAATACTTTCTTGTGTTTCTGTTTATTCCCCTCGCGGGTGATGACTACATAAAGGTCATACGCGCCGAGGTGCATTAGTAGTTGACTATTGACAGTTGATAGTTGACGATTATTAATTTCGGTTGACACCGTATCATCATAAACCGTCGCAACGATAGCACCTATATTGTTATCATTAATATCAATAAAATCCTGCCAATCGCCATCCTGGTCTCGATAGCGGAGAACTACGTCGTAGATTCCTGCCTCCTGCTCCAGAGGTCCGGAGAACACTCCAGTTAACGTATCATTGGTACCGATATATACTTCCCGTATCTCACTCTTGCCGCGAGAGAAATAGGTCTGATAGAACGAGACCTGCAATTCGCCATCGAAGGGAGCACCGGTATTACGAATCGAATAATTAAGATTAGCATTGCTACGTGGTACACTATCGTTGCGGTCAAAGCGGATAGTATCGGTCAGCGACAAGTGGTAATCGGGATCATACAGTTTGAAAGGCAATGTACCATCAAAATCATGCCAGTTATCTCCTTCTCCTGCACGCCAACACAACTTCATCTTGTATTGTTGATTTAATTCCAAAGCTGCATCAAACTTCTGCTGCAAAGCAGAACTGAGACTTTGATTGCGGCGAATGACAACGCTATCCATTATCTCATACTGACCTTTAGCAAAAGAACCTTTGTAAACACGCGCAGATATATCTCCGCGGAAGGTACCACCGGTATTCCTGATTGAGAAAGAAACGGGTATTCCTGTTTTGGGAACAGAGTCGGGATTTGTCCCTTCTGGGAATACCAAAGGTAAAGTCAGTGTTAGTTCTGGCGCGGCATCGTTGGCATAGAATGTGACCATATTGCCCGAGAGCTCTACCGTCTTGTAATAATCATCTTCTGTACACATCATACGCATCCAACCATAGTTAGCGTCCCTATAGACCACACAAAGATGGTAAGTACCATTCGGAAGGGTAGAGGTCGAAGTCGGGATAGATGTGGTGATATCGGCTGATGAGGTACGATAGAAACCGGCATTAAGCGAATAGTTGTCCACCTGCTTGAGCACTCGGACCAGTGTTGTCTCATCCTCATCGTAGAGGGCCACGCCATAACTACCGGAATAATCGGTCAAACCGTAGTTCTGAAGTTGGGCGATGGAAACAGTAAACGATGCGCCACGACTGAAGGACTGGCTGCTCACCGAGAAACGCGTGGTTGCCATCTGTGGGATTGCCTTAGGCGAGTTGGTTTGAGCCGGTTGAAGTCCTACGAAAAAGGATGTTCCTTTGTTGTAACCTTTGGTTGTTCCTCCAATTCCTTGCGAACGACCCGGATTGAGAGCCGTAAGCAGATAGTAACCATCGTTGCTGCCTCCCCATCCCCAATTGATATGGAAATAGCCGCGCGTATCGCAACCGTCGCAGACAAAAGCGTGACCGCCCTCATCGTTATGTCCGCTAACAATAACGGGTCTATCGGCAGACAACTCTGCCGCAATGATGGCATTGAGGCTATCGGCAGGGTACATAATCTTACGAATACGCTGATAATTGGCATCGTAACCAAAGTAATTTTTTAGAGCTACGGGCACTTGCTCTGTATAAGCGCCACTGGATTGACCATACCCCATATCAATGGACACACCGCAATGGTACATCAGTGTAGCCACAGCATTGGACTGCACATCGGTATACCCCGATCGGTATGAATCCAACATATTCGCCCAATCGTAAGTTGTATTGCCGAAATTGGCAGATAGGGTGCCCGATTTTCCTGCCGGTTCGGTACATATCCACAGGTACGAGTGACTGCCAATGCCTTTTTGAGGATAGCGATAGAAATACATCACTTGGGCCATGGCTGTCGCTACACATCCTGTCACACATTGACCTCCGTTGTCGTTATACATAGGTGCGAGATCGTTGTATGGAGAAGATTGGTTCCACTTGCTTGTCATCAAGGGCTCAATAGCCGGAACCGCGTGACGTGCACTGCTCATTGTCAATTGCTGATTATTGATTGAAGCCAGTTCCTCATCATAGCATGCCAACCAATAACGCGTTGCCGGCGACATATTGTCGGTATCGAAAGTTCCACTATCGCTATAACCCAAGACCTCGGGCAAGCGGTCATCCGCAGAAACCAACACATAACTACCATCGATATTAATAGCATAATAGGATGCGCTCTGGGACACTATTTGAGGACTGGATGCTGAGGGAATGCTATGTTTTCCGTTGGCAGAAGCACGGCCATGCATGAAACTACCGGCTATGGACATAACTTGTTGTGGCGAACGCGTGGCAGACCATAGTACTGCATTCACCGACATAACCAATAATATAACAATAACTCTCCTCATATGTGCTTTCTTTTGTTTGAATAATATAGACAGATAGCCCGAACCCAATCGGGCTATCCGAAGTGCGATTACTTAATGGAAATCTTGCGCGTTGCAATTTGCCCATCGGTCATCGTTGTACGAAGCATATAGACTCCCGTAGGCAGATGGAGTTGCAGTTCTCCTACCTGCGGAACTATAGTCTGTATCTTGCGTCCAAGGATATCATATACATCTACATGGTCCACATCACTGTTAACATAGATCAAACCGGTAGCGAGATCCTTGACCGTCACTGCGTAGCGATTGAAATGACAAGCATCAACCTTGACAATCTCTACCAAATCACCAATTGGAGTACCAGCCGGAACGGTAAACAACTCATCTACCTGGTATGGCAATTGGTTGACATCCACCTCTATCGGAGCAATCGCTATTGTATCCGATGGATTGACAGTCAGGTAGAGATAGATAGTAGAATCGCAACCATATTGAGTCTCACCGGTAATGTAGTACGGTGTGCCTACAGGGTTCGGGTCTGTCAAGTGGTACGGACCGAAATCGAAGGTTTCGCCTGCGCATATGGTTTCATATACCGTAGCAGTAGCCGCCTTGTGGGTGGTAATAGTCAAAGCCACTACGCTATCGCATCCGCTGCCGGTGTTGGCAGCAAAACGATAGTACGTGCTATCCTTACCGGCCAAAGGAAGATCTTCCTTGGCGATAACGAATCCGTTGCCCTCATAGTCATAGCCTTGGCAAGCATTGTCTGCCATCGGATACGTCTCCGAACAATTCATACGCACATTGTCGATAAACGTGAAGATACCGCTTCCTCTACCTGCGGTAGTCTTTCCACCAAGATCTTCCATATAGAAGGCTACGCGAATTGCTTGTCCGGCATACTTGTCGAGAGATACAGACTTGGTTGTATAAACTGAATCAATGTCAGTAATCTCAGTCGCATTAGCTTTCTGCCATGTAGCACCATTGTCTGTAGAGATTGCTACAAAGAAACGTCCTTCCGGTTGAGTACTCATTCCTTGATTATCTATTTGACGCACGTCAAAACTGAGAGTTGCATCCCCCTCAATCGCATACTGAGGTGTTATCATCCAACGATATCTATTCTCTGCATTATTTCCTCCATAGAAGAATAACTGCTGTGCATCTCCACCCCATCCATAAGCATTCGGAGCCCACTGACGTGACCAAGACGTATTTTTAGAAGGGCGAGACAATGTAGCAGTTCCGTCAAATATTTTCTCTATCTTGTTTTGCGAGTAAAGATTCTCCCAACAAGGTAGAGCCGCAGGCTTATTTGTCTGATTGTTGCAATCCGGGAATGAACCAAAGTCTTCATACAATGGCAGAGCATTTATAGCGCACTCAGTTTGGAATGATATAGGTAAAGACCACTCACTTGTATGAGTTGCATCACAAATAGCGCGAACTGCGACTTGATAGGTTGTACCATGAGTCAAACCGGTAAGAACATACGGGTTAGTAGATATATTCTCAATTATAGAATCATTGAGTTTGATTTCCCATGCCGTTTCTGTTCCGCCCAACCAATTGATAGTAGCTCCGTTAGCATTAATATATGTGATCTCCACATCTTGTGGTTGAATACATTCTGCCAACTCTGCCAATTTGACATACTTGATACCAATAGCACTTCCTCCCGTATTCTTGATTGCTAACAATCTACCATTACCTTGATACATATTGAGCATCTTATTGAAAATCTCCAAATGCCAGTCGTTATAAGTCCCTGTAGAATACGGAGTCTCCTTCGTTCCATATATTTGAATTGGCTCGAATGAAGAAACATCCCATTCGTTTTCTACTACACCGAGGGTAACTGCGCCTAAATTAGCAGCTATGTTGAAGATTGCGAACTCAATTCCTACCTTGTTGAGCGGGCTGTTGAGTTCCGGCAATACCACCATACCATTGGGGTTCAAACGTATATATGACCATTCCTCATAATCCGAATTACTCAATCCTGCATTGCCACTGGTTAACGATGCATTAATGAACGTCCAGCAAGGTGGTAACTCATTGAATGACTCAGTATAAGGTAAATCTTCTAATTCACAAGCAGTGAGGAAATCATATTCTACCCAACCGGTTGTTCCCTCCGGACAAACCGTACGTACGTAAAGACTATAATTTGTACATGCTTTCAGATTGGTAAGATTCAATTGCGGACCTTCGGAAAGCGTTCCAAATGCAACCTTATCTTCTTCCTCTATAAGAGCAGGATTTCCTAAATTAGAATAACGGGATACTACATACTCAAAATCTTTACACTTACCAGCGAACCACTTTATACCTACAGAGTGGGCACTACGACTCGAGTATTCAAACTTAGAAGGCTTCGTACACAGGTATTCCTCTACGATTACGCTGTCTATGGCTGCAGGAGCGATTGTCGTTCCTGTTCCTGCATTTTTCCAAAGCATTGCAATCGTATAAACGCCCGGTTCTACAATATCCAACGTTGTCATCCTATTCTCGTATTCAAAGATATCCTGCAGTGCGCTATCAAGCAAGAAACTGTTTTTAGCAATATTGGTAACGGCAGATCTTCCTATTGTAGATCCGTCCAACAGTACTGGCACATCAGCATTAGCTCCCAGTCGGAATGTTGCTCCTGCTGGGAACAAACGGATATACATCTCATCATGTTCGTCTTCCTTCGCATTTCCGGGTGCTTTCACACGGAATTTCAAACGATACGTACCGGCCTCTGCAAAATGGATATCACGTGTGGCCCATACAGTTGATGAACTCAATTTATAGGAATAAGAATGACCATCAGATGTTACATATAATGCTTTGTTTCCGGTTGCACCACATTCTGTAGCATCGCCAAAAATGAAATAGTTTGGCCAGAACGCACCTTGAACCGTCTGCACATTGTATATGTTCCACAATGCATTATCTGCATCATCCTCAAATCCGGTCTCATACGGTATGGTTGCCACCTGTTTAGTGGTTCTCATAGTCAATGGGCCAACCCAATCTGAGGACTCCGAACGAACGTAGATATCGTAATTTGTATCCAATGACAGATTTGCCAAAGTCACTGTTGTTGTATCTACATCAATGATGGTAGCATCAGCAAGGTTCTCACCTGCACCTACATATGCTACTTTCCATGCGTCAATTCCCGGAGTCTGTTCTACGAACGAGAATGTGAGCTCATGCTCGTTAACTTTCAGGGCTTGCAAAGATGCTACCGGGAACGCGGTACTCATATCCGTGGTCAATACTATGTTGTCCACATATATTGTTCGTCCTGATGTACTTGGGTCGATTGGCGTAAAGCGTAAGTACTTATATGGTTGAGCAGATGTGTAATAATCACCCAACTTGATATATGCCTTTGTCCATGATGTATTAGACAAATCTTCGATGGTGGTAATTGGAATAACTTCCGCATTCGTTGTGTTGTCAGATACAGCATCTATGCGTAAGCCTCCTCCTCCGGTAGTACTTGCTTTTGCATCAAAACACAGCAATACATCTTTCAAACTATTTACGTCCAATGCTGGCGACACCAATACCGCCCATTGATGAGGCTTGCCGGATTGAGATGCAGGTTTGGAATATGTTATTGACAATCCGTTTGCTCCATCCAATTTAGCCGTAGTTGTTACTGTTGCATTATACGAACCTATGTTCGTCCAACAATTTGGTACAACACCAGCGGTACATCCTTCAAATGTCTCCACATATGGCATTGATTGTACTTCGGCACAATTAGTATGGCATAAAGCAGAACTAGACCACTTGCTCAAATCATTGCTTGAACATTCCTTGCGTACATATGCATAATATACAGAGTTAGAGTTCAATCTTTCGAATATAGCGACAGAATCACTGAGAATCTGCTCTGCAACGTAGGCATCATTGTCCGGATCTGCATCTGCTTTAGTAAAGAGACGAATACGATGTGCAATAGTTTTGTCTTCTGTCTTCCAAATGTACTTCACACCATAAACACCTACCGAATCAGCTACTAGATCATACGGAGCAGGACAAGTCTCTATATAATCAATTGACACATTGTCAATATAGACACTACCTGCAAACAAAGAACCCGTGCTGCTTCTATACTCTACCGCTTGCAATGCTATGTATTTACCATAGTGTAAACCGCTCTCATCACCTGCATACTTATCAAACTTGTATACGCGATCATATGGATTAGGCGATCCAACTATAGAATCGGTAAACATTTCTACAAAGGTTCCGGGATCATTCGGGTCCGTCATAACTCCAACCTTATAGAAATATGTGGACGTACTGCCGGTAGCACCCGTGGACACCTGCATACTCATTTGCAAATGTTTGACGGAATCTATGACAAGCTCCGGGAATACAAAGTAGTTATTATGCTCTTTGGTAACTTGACGCAGATAGAGCATTTTAGTCTTATTTGTATGACTAATAGCACCCGTACTAACATATGAGTGATTAGCATCTTGTCCACAAATGAACGAGCATCCAGGCAGATTTCCGGATCCGGTATTATAACTCTCAAAGTCTTCAATATACGGTATTGTCTTTAATTGGCAATTGGTAGTAAACTCTTTTGGATTACTCCATGCACCTTCACACCCCAAAGCATCATCTACGGCCTGGACATATACATAATACGTAGTGTTTCCAACCAATCCTGTCAATGCTTTGGACATTTCCGTGAGCTTGCCTTCAAAAATGTCTGCCGTTGCATCACCAGGATTATCCAATTTAGTGGTGCTCACTTTAAGATTCCAAGCTTCTTCATTTCCAGCCTTAGCCCAACTAATCGCTGCACTGGTGGAATCTATATCTGAGATTTCCACAGATGTAATTTTCTTGCACAACGGAATTTGCTCTATACGGATATTGTCAAAACAAATATTGATAGAATTATTGGCTGTTGCATATGCTGCACGAAGTGCTATTCGTGTGCCTGAGCCGACATATGAACTAAAATCCACATAACATTCATCCCATGCTTTTTGGTCGCTTAGATTAAATTCATATTCAGCAACTTTCTCAAAGTTAGTTCCATCCCATACGCCTATATCTGTGTGTGATCTTGCACCGATATACGAAGAGGAAAAAGGACTGGCCTTCATGGTCAATTGCAGGGTATTTATCGGTTGGTTCATTTCCGGGAATACCAACATAGCCACTTGACCTGCAGATGACGGATTCAGTTGGATTACATTGCCAGTCTTTTCCGTTGCGTTGGGGGCTGCATAAGTTCCTACCTTGACTGTAGCAGTATCTTTATAGCATCCGCTCAGTTTGCCAGCACCGCTTCCGTAACTTTCCCAATCCTCCACAAACGGCACAGGGAATGGATCGCAAAGTGTGAAGAATGAAGAACCATTCCATGCACTTCCTTGCGAACCCACAATACTCTGTACATACACATAATACGTTGTGCCAGAGCTGAGTCCTGAGATATCAATGCTAGATATATTCTCAACCATAGCAGAGAAAGCAGGTGTTCCTACAGATGGATCTTCTTGCTCGGAGTCAAATACACGCACATTCCACTTGGTTGCAGTTCCTTTTTCTGTCCAAGTAGCAGTTGCTCCGGTACGCGTAATAGACGATTCTAATACTGCTACATCGCTAACGCGCACAGGACCTCCTGTTAAGGAAACCTCCAGATTGTCCAAATAGAAATAACCTGCTTTATTCCCTTCATTGATATAGAAAACAATGTATTTCCCGCTACCGGTATAAGAAGACATGTCCACTATATATTTCTGGGCTACTTTTTGTTCTTCCAATGTAACAGAGGTCACTTCTGTTAATGTTGCCATGTCCGTCGGGTTGGTCAGCACGCCTATTCGCAATGTATGGCTATTGGTCAATGAAGAGCTTGTCCATCCGTAGAAACTGATTGACAAATCCTTTACATCTGCGTTTAACAGTTCCGGCATAATAGCATATGGAATATAAGCATTGGCATTATTATTTTTATACGCATAGAAATACAAACTATTTTTCACTATCTCAGAAGGAATTGTGTGCCCTGTTGTTGCCGTCCATGCGGTTGTATTAACATATGGGATATAAGATGCACTTGTTGTACCTCCGGCATTACCAAGAGTCCAAAATTTAGGTGCTCCTTTGCCGGAACCGGTGGTTTCATCGGTGAAATCATTATAATATGGCACATTCATTCCTACCAAAGTAGTAACAGTCGCACTCTGCCACATATCTTCACACGATGGGCTGACATATATGTAATATGTTTTCCCCATAGACAACCCCGTAGCAGTATATTCTTTGCTGTCAACCGTAGCGTTGGCTATATCACCATCCGCCTCCTCCGGGTTAATTTCAGTAGAGGACACTTTAACCTTCCAACTGGTCGCACCGGTACCATCTACCCAAGTTGCTTTGACAGAGTTGGTTCCTAACGCAATAGTCGTCAATTGCGTGACTTGACTACAGTCCGGGATATCATCTATCTCAATATCATCAATATAGATGCTCGGAGTTCCACTAACCGTTCCTACTGAGAATACTATATAACGCCCAGTACCAATATAGTCTTTCAGACTCATTCTATACCTTACCCACTCATCTTTCTTAATTATCAATGAGCCCACATTTGTGATATTTGCTCCCAATTGCTGCCCAGGTACCAAATCATTAGTCTGCGTATTCGCTACTCCTATTCTCAACTCATGATTACCATTCGTTGCTTTCGCCCAAAATGTAACCATCATTTGGTTTACATCTTTTGGCATAGCCGGGAGCATGGCTATTGACATATACCCATTAGAGGAAGCTCCACGTAACAAAAGGGACGCATTGACATAATTAGAAGCATCGTGATTTTGGCTTGTAGATACAAACGGACGATATATTTCACTCGTGTACTGCTTGTCGTAATTCGTCCCCAATTCTATACAACGGTCATCCACTACCCAACCAAGCGGAATGGCATTTATATCATTAGTATAACTTGCCGGATCCATACGATCAAATGACTCATGATACGGATAAGTCACAGCCCTGGCTGTTTTAAATTCAATTGCATTGGTCCAACCACTTGATCCGCAACCTGCCTGCAAATATGCATAATACGTTGTGTTTGCTTGCAGATTGCTGATGACATATGGATTTGAGGATATTGCTCCTGCAAATTCACCCTTAACTGCATCCAGTTCTATATCCTCCGGATCGGTCAAAGGCCTTTGGGACACAACGAGATTCCACTCGGTAGCATTACCCGTTTCTACCCATTTCAATTTCGCAGAATTCGGATTAATTTCCATTACTTCAGCAAACATTGGTTTCGGGCATTCTGAAGCTCTCTCAATCTTGATGTCATCAACAAAGATGCGATTCTCCTTATCGGCATTTCCGAGTTTGAAGGCAACATACTTGCCTGAACCGGCATAACCCTTTAGAGACACAACAATACTTTCCCATTGGCGTCCTCTCGGCAAATCCAGCGTCTTTATAGACGTGAAAGTTTCCGCTGTAGCATCTGAACAAACACCAATTGTAACAGAACGAGCATAGGTATTTCCCCCATCAACCGCTGCTGCCATAAAGGCAACTTGATAATTTTTAAGATCTCCTTTGAACTCCGGTAATATGAGGTAATTATTCTTTCCTTTTACTGAATTGGATTTAAATGCCTTTGTGCTATTATGTGCATATTCGGTAGATACATTTGCTGCACTTCCCTCTTTGATAATAGTAAAACAAGAAGATAGTTCTCCCTCAAAATTCTCTGCAAATGGTGCATTAATACTGATACATGGTGTAGAGAACACCAACTCTGCCCAAGGCGACACATCGCCGTCTCCGCAATCGTATTGTACATATGCATAGTATTGCGTATTTGGATTCAGCCCCGCCAATTCATACCATTCGTCAGTATATTGCCAACCTACTCGATCCAATACATCAGCCTCAGCAGACATATCGGTCAAAGCCGTAGTGCTCACCTTGATGTTATATTGTATGAACATATTGCTGGTACATGGTTCCCACCAAAGAGTAATACTACTCGTAGTCAGGTCTTCATATCGCAGGCCACTTGGAGCAATTGCAGCCTCCGTTTTATTCTCAATACTGAGACGATAAACACGTGTCTCTGCACCACCGAGATAAGCTCCGGCAAGTGCTATCTGCACATTGCTCAAGCCATCAGGCAACTGACCCTTCCAATCTACCTGACCGTCCGTAGCATCAGCGAAAGTCTGCAATTCAGACCAAGTGTTTGCTTCTGACTCACGATAAAGCACCTTCAGCGTGTTTTTCTTGTCCGCATTGGCAACGTTGCTGTAGGTGATAGCCACTGACGGATGGTTGGTCAACTCATCCAGGCTGACTACAGGTGCGAACAAGGTATCCACACCATCTTGTACCAACGCCTCAAACAAAGCGTTAGCGTTCTGGAATTTCCAGTAACTGCCGGCTGTAGTCCAATCAGCCGGTTTGCCGTTGGCGAAATTCTCGTCAAGCACAGACTTTTGTGCCCAGACTGTTGCTGCGCCCAGGATCATGAGCATCATAAACAGACTACGTGTAAAAATTCGTCTCATAAGCGTTTCTGTTTTTCTGATTAATAAATATGTTTTTTCTGATATTCTTTCCGTATTATTTTACCCAATAGCCTTGGGCATTGTAGGTACGGCCCTCCACTATGATATACAATCTGCCGTTCTGCAATTGTTTTTGCGTTGATACAGCGGGAGCAGATTGTTGAGTAGCGGGCACTATATATGCACAGGTTGGAATAGCACGACCGCCGGCAGACGTTGTCAGCAGTACGGCATACTCATCGCCGGCTTGCAGTTTGTCGGCTTTGTATAAATACGATCCGGTGGCACCCTCTATTTCCTTGCCGTTGTGCAACCATTGGAAAGAGACAAAATCATAGCCTCCGTTGTAATCTGCATTCAGGATACCCAATACGTCGTCCCAACGTTGCTGGATCAGCGTAGCCGAGTAGTGCACCATCACCTCGCCTGTCAGTTCGTATGAACCATTCTCCTTGCTATCAAAACGTATGGTGAACGGATAATATCCCGGCTTGACATTCGCCGGCAATGACACTTCTACAGTATCACATAGACGGTAGATAGAATCCGACTGCGGCAACCATCCTTCTGCAAATGCCTCATCGCTGAAACGAAGTGCATAATAATTATATACTCCCTTGCGCGCACATGTATAAATAAGGAAAGAAGCATCTTCGGGGCACGGATTCTCCAAGCCCGTCAGCTCTACCTCTAGCGGAACAACTACACGCAGATAAAGCGTCACTATACTATCGCAACCGGATGCACTCATAAAGGTGGAGGTATATTCTCCTCCTATCGTCAGTTGCTCCTCGCCAAACAAATAATTCTCACCCTCAGGTATTACTGCGTTCACCGTATCACGTATTGCATCTACAAAACGAAGGTTAATCACGTGCGTACTATCGCAACCGGCGAGGTTGTGGGATTCATCCACTATAACGGTATCGCCGGAATAATAACGTCCGTTGTGTTCATATAAGTCACCAACACAACGTTGCACAGACTCTACCACCGAATCCTTACCGACATGGGGTACATGGATATAGAAATCCTGCGTACTGTCACACAGGCCCACCATGGCGCGTAATGTGAAGTGGTAGTCTGCCTCCTCATCCGGCAAGCGGAACGCCGGATTCCACGGAATAGAGTCGCGCATCAGAGAATCGGGCATAAGACCTCCAAAATCCCAGACCATAGCATCAGGACGTTTCTTCGTATCAATAGTCTCACCGGTAAGCCAATTGCGCGTACGGATGTGACTCATGTTGCGGAATCGAATATAATTACCGCAATCACGTTGTTCCAATGTATAAGTTGCCTCCGGTATCGGGAAACGCGGTATGGCATTTGCGTAGAGAGTAAATTTGCAATCCTTCTTGTTGGATTTATACATCACGTCCACTGCGTAATCTTCCGTATCACGATAATCTACAGGATATATTCGATTGCGACTCAGCGTCTCACTTGGTGCAGATAGTTTGTACCAGCGATAATCAAAACCTTCCGGCGCAATAAATTCGTTAGTCGGCGTATTTCCACACTGGATTCCCTCTATATTGCCGGATATGCAATTCAGTATGAAATAAGCATAACCATAATGTATCTCAGCTGTACATCCCATTGCGGTCAGTACGACCTTGACATGCCTGCCGTCATAATCGGCCAGGTTGAGTCCAAGCGTAGTCCAATCACGCCAACACACATCACGTGTTCCGGTATCAGTACCATCCGGCACACGATTCCATCCGTCTCCATTGGTTTTAGAAGACAAGTCTACGGTCGTGCATTCGCTTAGTTCTGCACCCGTTTCTGCATCTACGATATTGATTGTAAAACGCGGTCGTTGTTCTTCTTTGTGACCTGACGATTCTAACACCAACGCATACTTGAGCATCAGCACTCCTGCATCCTTGGCATCTACCGTAAAATCATAGACGATTCGTGCCACACGGGCAGTTTTCTCCCAACTGCCAACACGAACTGACGCCAGTTCGCCATCCGGCACAGTCTTCAGCGGAGCCACCGGATTACCCTCAGAATCAACACTTCCGTTGGTACGCGCATCATATTCTTCCGGATTATAATGGATCGTATGGCGGCTCCACATGGAGGTGAAACCATAGTCTTTCTTTTGCCCAACCCGCAGTAACGTATCATTCATCTGCCAATTATCTGCGGTCTCTTCGGAATAAAAACAATTGTCATCTGTCAGATTAAGATACCTAACGCAACGTGCGTCATAAATAAAGACCACCGGAAAATCATACCACACGCTGGTATCTCCTTGACAAACAACTTGAATCTGGACATTGTACACTCCGTGAGAAAGCACCGTTGAATATGATTTGCTTCTAACATCACGAATCTCCGTAGCTTCATTCTCACCCATCCGATAGTATCGAAGATTAAACGACTCGGCAGCAGACTGCCATGTGAATCGTGTGGTTTGCCCCATAGTGGACACTGTTAAATCCGTCGGTTTACCACAATTATTGCGCGCCAAGCCTATATTGTCCACACACGGACCGGGTTGTACCAATTGTGCGGTTTTATCATAAACGAACAAATATACCAAACGATGTGGTCGACCGTTGGACACAACACCCTCTACCGATGCATGAGTCCACACAGATCCTCCGTTCAGCATCACGCTTCCATCGGTAAATTTAAGCAAATTCTCTGCTACCCATTCTTTGTCACGATACTTGGAAGACAATAGGCAAAACATATCGTCGAACTTATCTTCCGGCACCCAAGCAACAAGAAGTGCTGCGCGCGTCGAATCACCTCCACACATCCAGTCAAAGGACAAGTCGTACGTTCCTGCCTCCAATGTCAACTCACGCCATGCTATCATTGTGCGTGAATCGGATAGTTTGTATCCTGCAGTGGTACCGCCATCGGCTGATATATACAACGACTGCGCTCCCAATGACGAGACTCCACTACCTATTGTCCATGTATTAACCCAAGTATAGTTTTCATTCTTGGGTGTATTGAGATTCCATCGTGCATTCTCCGCAGCATCCTCGAAATCACACGAATAACTATGTGGCAATTGCGCCATGGCAGCAATCGTCACACATACAGATAACAATATGAATAATTTCCGTTTCATCGTAATAATTGTCCTTGTGCATTATACTCATGGCCGTTACTCAAAATAATCAAGCGGCCATCACGTAAAATCTTATGTGAAATAGGTGATGTATGTACATCTTCCGTTCCTTGTGTCCATGACAGACTTCCGAAAGAGAACGGGCATGTCCATACGTGCGAACCATCCGCCATCGTCACATCCACCATAAACTCTTTGTTGGGATCCATCGTTGTCTCATGATACCACGAACCGGTTGCGCCCGGAATCAGTTCTCCGTTGGCATACCATTGGAAAGCACTGAACTCCAATCCTCCGTTGTAATCTGCATTGAGAAAGGCAAGCACATTGTTGAAACGTGCCTCTACCACACTGGCGGACAAACTAACGTCAAAGGTCAACGTATCCGTAAATTGTTGGTCACACCAAGGCATGTACGTATAGACTACCGCTTTGCGTTCTCCGACCTCTTGATTGGAGATTGGAATACGCGTTTCTGCATCCGGCTCACGATTGAAGGAAGCAACCGTGTCCAAAGCACCGGTCACAACAACTCGGATGCTATCCGCGTAATCACTATGCTGCGTCAGCACTACCAACTGTTGGTCTCCACAGAGATGTTTGTCGGCCAGTTGCAGACGAGGACGAGGTGCTACCGTAAGATTCAGGGTCACTATGCTATCGCAGCCGGTCACTAAACTTGCATTATGCAGGACCATTGTTTGTTGGGTGGAAGTAGTGAGTGTGCGTCCATTAAACACATAACTACCACCAAAACAAATCGTATCATATATCTCCGCATAGATAGGCTCATGAACCAAGAGATGCATCAGCACAGTACTATCGCACCCGGTAATCACACTCTTGAGCGAGTCTGTATAAGTGCCGCTATCGGAATACTCGGTTCCGGAATCTATCGGGAAGGTGATTGATTCACCACGGCAAATGGTATCGTAGAGATGAGTCTCCAACGGACCTACGGCAGGAACCTCAATATCATACCATGCCGTATCCGCAAGGAGTTGACCATTGATATAGATGCCGGTGCGAATACCGTAACGCAACGTTCCGCCCTCGTCCGGCATCGGTATAAATAGTCCTTGTTCATCATAGCCGATAGCCTGCTCGGTGCCATCCTCTAAAATCAAATAGCATTCATCCAATTGCTTGTCATAACGATGCTCCAATTCGCCGGTCAGCTGATTGGTAAGCATAACGTGGCAAAGATTGCGAAGCACAAAGCTGTTCGTACAATTTTCCGGTGTCCATTCCCATGCCAATTCTGCCTTCGGATTGTGCGGTTTGGCGCTGGCATCATACCAAAATCCGCAATCCGGATTGGAAGGATATGTAGCATGACATAGGTAGGTATTGGTGTCCGACTCATGTACATACAAATAGCGGCCACCCCCTGCTATATACGGATAAACATTGGTGTCTGTATTATCAATAACTTCCTTATACGCGGTATCTTCCCGATTGAACCATGCGTAATTAAATCCGGAGGGGACAGTAAAAGACTGTGTGGAAGAACCTTCACCCCAAGGAATTCCATCCACATCATTGCGCGAACAATTGAGCATAAAATAGGCGTAGCCAAAGTGACCCCCTTGATCACAATCATACGAAGTAAAGGTGATTGTCAACGTTTCTCCGATATAATCTACCAAATTGATTCCTATGGTCTTCCATTCCTGCCAATTATAACCTTGATCCGAAGTATGCCATAATGCCTTTATCTCCGGATTCTGTTGTTCTGTTGAAGTCGGTGCATGAAAATTCACCTGAGCGCATTTGGTGTCTATTGATTTGCCATCCGGAGTGGTTACATCCAATGTGAAGCGTGGCTGATCATCTGCTATGTGATCCGGGTTCTCCAACACCATTGCATAATGAAGCAACATTATCGCAGAAGAATTGGATTCCACAGTATAATCATAGGAAATAGATTCGTACTGGCTACCCGTTGCCCAGTTGCCCAACCGCACAGAGCCAAACTCACCATCGGGCACGGTTTTTAGATATTCTATAGTATCACGTCCTCTCATCTTTAATGTTCTTGTATCGACCTCATCTCTATCAAAGTGGGTGGTGTGGCGACTGCGAATATCCTTGGGGCCAAAATCTACCTTGTCTTCGCCTTTGATTTCTTTATTTCCTCCCGGCCAATCTCCATACAGATAACGAGCGTTATACATATTGAGTGCGTCAAAGCAATCTGTCTCATAGAGGTATACCGTAGGGAAAACCGAGTAAACAGTTTTGTCTGCACCATTGACACTACATATCCAGAACTCATATGCACCATAATCCACATCGGTAAGCGTCACCGTGTTACCATTTGCCGGAACAACAGAAAAATCGCTCGCATTCTTCGGACGGTACATTACCTCGTAGCTATCAGCCGAGCCTTCCCAAGTAACCATTGTATTATTGAGCGTTGTAGTTACATGAAGATTAGTTGGGTAGTCGGTAGCAGATGCCTTCCCCAGTTGGAAATTGTCAATAGCAATAGAGGTAAGACTATCATTCTTGTTTGCACTGGTATTTACCCACACAAAGAACAGACGCGTTGTCTCTTTGTTGGCATGTCCCTGATTCTCGATACTAATACGAGCCTGTACATGCCGCCAAGATTCGCCGTTATTTAGGCTATCGAGGTTTCCCGTCAACTTGACTGACGAAATCTTAGAGTTCACCCATGTAGGAACCACACTATTTCCTACACACTTAATACTATTTGTCGGGCGATTGGCATAAACAACCTTAAGGTAACCCTGACCAGCATTACCTGTTCCTTTCCAATCGTACGCAATATCATATTTTCCGATATCCAAAGTAATATCACGATATGCTATCAG
>JAILDU010000040.1 GCA_024689005.1 Paludibacteraceae bacterium | reverse complement strand
CGCATCCTTAGCTTCTTTGATATACATTCTGCCTTCAACTATCATAATTCATTGTTTGACCTTTGCGTTGCAAAGGTACAACTTTATTTTGATATATGCAAATAAATTGTAAAAAAGTAATAAAAAAGTCCCCCTCTCTACAAATTATAAGCGGTGGTCGTCACCCTGTACGCCGCCCCTATTGCTTGCGAACAAGCAGCAATACAGCGAAAAATATAAGTAGAAAGACAAAAGTAGAAAGCAAGAGAGCGTTCGCCGGTTGCGGACGCTCTCTCTTTTTGCGCACAAGTGCGCGTCGATAAGTTATGAAACTAATTTACTTTCCAGTAGTATTCCACATTGCGGGGTTACTTCACTTCTTCGAAGTCCACATCTTCTGCGGTGTTGTTGGAGCCGGAGTTGTTGCCCGGGTTGCCGGCATTGCCGGTAGGACCTTGTTGCGGGCCGGCTTGTGCACCTTGCTGAGCCTGTTGCTGAGCGGCATACATCTCTGCGGAGGCAGCTTGGAAAGCGGACATCAGTTCGTTGTTATAACGCTCGCAGTCGTCTGCGTTCTTCTTCTCATAAGCCTCTTTCAGGTTCTTGAGAGCTGCCTCGATAGGAGCCTTCTTGTCTGCCGGGATCTTATCGCCCAGTTCAGCCAATTGTTTCTCGGTTTGGAAGATAGCAGCGTCAGCCTTGTTGAGTTTTTCAGCTTGCTCTTTGGCTTTCTTATCAGCCTCAGCGTTGGCCTCAGCCTCAGCTTTCATTCGCTTGATCTCGTCGTCGCTCAAGCCGCTGGAAGCCTCGATACGAATCTTCTGCTCCTTGCCGGTAGCTTTATCCTTCGCAGTTACATTGAGGATACCGTTAGCATCGATATCGAAGGTTACCTCGATTTGCGGTTCGCCACGACGAGCCGGCATGATACCATCGAGGTGGAAGATACCTATTTGCTTATTCTGTGCAGCCATAGGACGCTCACCTTGCAGGACTTTGATTTCCACAGAAGGTTGATTGTCTACGGCCGTGGTAAAGGTCTCTGTTTTCTTGGTCGGGATAGTGGTGTTGGCCTCAATCATCTTGGTCATCACGCCACCCATAGTCTCGATACCGAGGCTCAGCGGAGTCACATCGAGCAGAAGGACATCCTTGACATCACCGGTCAAAACGCCACCTTGGATTGCAGCGCCTACGGCTACTACCTCATCCGGGTTAACGCCCTTAGACGGAGCTTTGCCGAAGAACTTCTGTACGGCGTCTTGGATAGCCGGGATACGAGTAGAACCACCTACGAGGATGATCTCGTCGATATCGGAAGTGGTGAGGCCTGCATTTTGAAGGGCAGTACGACACGGAGCGATAGTACGTTGAATCAGGTCGTCAATCAGTTGCTCGAACTTAGCACGTGTCAGGGTCTTAACGAGGTGAGCCGGAACGCCGTTAACCGGCATGATGTACGGCAGGTTGATTTCTGTAGAGGTAGCAGACGAGAGCTCAATCTTTGCCTTCTCAGCAGCCTCTTTTAGACGTTGCATAGCCATCGGGTCTTTGCTGAGGTCGGCACCGCCGTTCTCGTTCTTGAACTCCTGAACGAGCCAGTCGATGATACGGTGGTCGAAATCATCACCTCCGAGGTGTGTATCACCGTCGGTAGCTTTTACTTCGAAGACACCGTCGCCCAGTTCGAGCACAGATACATCGTGGGTACCACCACCGCAGTCGAAGACTACAATCTTCATATCCTTGTTGGACTTGTCAAGGCCATAAGCCAAGGCAGCCGCAGTAGGCTCGTTAACGATACGGCGTACATTGAGACCAGCGATCTCGCCGGCTTCCTTAGTAGCCTGACGTTGCGAGTCGTTGAAGTAAGCCGGCACAGTGATGACAGCTTCGGTAACCTCTTGTCCGAGGTAGTCCTCTGCTGTCTTCTTCATCTTCTGGAGAATGATAGCGGAGATCTCCTGCGGAGTGTAGAGACGTCCGTCGATGTCCACACGCGGAGTATTGTTGTCGCCCTTAGTTACTTTATAAGGAACACGTGCGATTTCTGATTGCAAGCGGTCGTAGGTCTCGCCCATGAAACGCTTGATAGAATAGATAGTTTTGGTTGGGTTTGTGATGGCTTGACGTTTAGCAGGGTCACCCACTTTGCGCTCGCCACCCTCAATAAATCCAACAACAGAAGGAGTAGTACGCTTACCTTCAGCGTTAGCAATGACGATAGGTTCGTTACCCTCCATTACGGCAACACACGAGTTGGTGGTACCGAGGTCAATTCCAATAATCTTAGACATAACTGTATGATTTTATTTGTTAATATTCGTTTAGTTTAGATTTGTCGGGATGGTGTGAATATTCCGAAAAATCGTTCGCCTTATTAATGACAAAACGTGTGCCAAATGGATTTTGCGGGTATTTGGCATGTTTTTGATCTGCCAAAACTGACAATTTGGCAGAGTGGCACATATTTTTGGCATGACAGGAGCGAGTTATCGTCTCGTATCTGTCTCGAATTTACCTCAAAAGAATGAAGGAGTGAAAGAATGAAGGAATTCGGGTTATCTCTCGTAGAAGTTAGGGTTGTGTCATAGTGAGCATCCGATGAGCACCCGATGAGCACCCGATGAGCACCCGATGAGCACCCGATGACGACAAATGGATGGGTAATGGGGAACGGATGAACGGGTGAACGGATGAACGGATGAACGGGTGAACGAATGAACGGGTGAACGAATGAACGCGTACGCATAGAAACATATTTGAGTGTGCGCAAATGTCGTTTTTAAACGAAAAATAAGCATAAATGTATATTTTTTACTTACATATTTGCGTATATCATTTTTTTTTAGTAATTTTGCAGTCGTTTTTATAAATGTAAACATCTTATATTACAATAATACTATGCAACGTAGATTTTTATCTCTTCCGTTATGCGCATTGATGGCGCTAACCCTTTCTGCACAAGATGTAGATAAGGCAACAGTGACTGCCGAGGCAGACAAGGCAAAGGCAGCGGGTGAAGAACTGCAACAGGCTCCGAAGGAGAATCCTTGGAAGTTTGACGGCACAATAGGTTTGAATGCAGCAGCGACCGGATTGCTGAACTGGGCAGCCGGCGGTAAGAACAACGTGAATGGTATAGCTTATGCGAAGTTGCATCTATTGTACAAAAAGGATGCGATAGCATGGGAGACCAATTTTGACACGGATTACGGCATGACCTGGATAGACCAGGATGAGGATGCGTTCCAGAAGTCGAGCGATAATATCAAGTTGGCGACTAAGTTCGGTTGGGAGTTCAAGGAGACCTTCTATTTGACAGCGCTGGCATCCTTCCAGAGCCAATACGCAATCGGCCGCAACTATATAACGGGTTACAACCCGGCAATATCGAAGTGGTTGGCTCCGTCCTACACGGATATCTCTGTCGGTTTGGATTGGAAGAAGAGCCATAACGGCGCAGATTTCTCGATTTACCTGTCACCGGTAGCAGGTCGTTTGACGACCGCGTATATCGGCGATGCATGGAACGAGAAGTACAGCAGCGAATATGATGCAGCAAACGGCACGAGCGGTTACGACCTTCGCAAGGAGTTGCAGACCACTTACGGCACGTATACGTACGCTAAAGAAAACATTACTATAGATGGCGTTGATTATAAGATAGGTGATAAGATTAATCGTAATTTCCGTGCAGAGCTCGGTTTGAGTTTTAAGGGTTCTATTGCATATACGTACAAGGACTTTAAGTTGGGCACTACCCTCGCTCTGTTTACTCCGTATCAAGGTAAGGGCTTTAGCTTAAAGGAGATATACGAGAAGCCTGAGAATCACGGTGCCGGTTCATGGGATAGTCGAGATAAGAACGCCAACTATTTCGAGTACTCGAACAACAATCGTTATTTCGGTCACTTCGATGTGGACTGGGACGTCAATCTGAGTTATCAGTTCCTCAAGTGCCTGCAGGTAACGCTGAGCACGAGCATGAAGTACTATCCGGGAACTCTTATAGAAAAAGAGGTAAACGGTGCTCCTGAATTGGCAGAGCGCGTACAGTTTAAGGGCGTTATCGGCTTGGGCGTCGGATACTCGTTCTAATTGATAATTGACCATTAGATGCAGGCCTTAGACGATTTGTCACATAGTGTGCGGGAATTGTTGGAGCGCTACGAGGCGTTGCGGCAAGAGAACGCGCGACTGAAAGAAGACAGCGAGCGTCAGCGTGAAGAGTTGATTCGCACGCACAGCGAGTTGTTGGCATTGCAGCAACAGAACCGAAGGCTGGTGATAGCGAACGCTATGGGCCAATCGGAAGGAAACGAAGAGGCCCAGAAACGTCTCACGGCGCTGATAGCGCAAGTGGACAGAGCCATCACCGTGCTGAAAAGGTAATTGACAGATCGATGAGCCATGAACAAAGCGTCACGGCGGCTTTTGTACAAAGCCCTTTGTGAATGGAAAATTGTGAACTGAAGAATGGCAGTAGATAAGCAACATATTAACCTTAGGTTGGACGCGCACAATGTGGGATTGGACATCCCGCGCGAGCATGAGGAGAACTACCGCAAAGCGGCAGAGTTGCTCAACAGGCGCTATCAATACTACCTGAAACTGCTGCCACACGCATCCTCGGAACAACTGTGGATGTACACGGCGCTGGAGATGGCCGTCTCGTTGCAGTCAGATGCACGGGAGAAAAGCCTGGCGCCGGTAGAAAAAGAAATAAAAGCATTAAACGAACTAATAACTAACTCATTTAACTAACAAACAATCAACAACAAACAATGGTATTAACAGCTATCATTAGTGCCGTGTTGGGTCTCCTCTTGGGAGCCGGCGGCTACTATCTCATCTCCCGCATGGCCGGTATCAACATGCTGAAGAAAGCCGAGGAAGAGGCTGAGGTAGTAAAGAAGAATAAGATGGTTGAGGCTAAGGAGAAATTCATCGCCCTAAAGTTGGAGCACGACAACGCTATCCGCGAGCAGGACAAGCGCATACAGCAACAAGAGCAACGTCTCCAGCAACGCGAACAGCAACTGAATCAGCGTCAAGGAGACATCCAGCGCAGCCTCAACGAAGTGAACCAACGCAACCAGCAGATAGAACAACGTCAGCAAGCGTTGGACTATAAGCAACAGGAAGTGGAGAAACTGCATCAGCAGGCAGAGAAACAACTGGAGCAACTGAGCGGCATGAGCGCCGAGGAAGCCAAGAAACAACTGGTGGAAGCGCTGAAAGACGAGGCCAAGACAGCCGCTATGTCGTACATCAACGAGATCATGGACAACGCGCGTCTGGAGGCAAACAAAGAGGCTAAGAAGATAATCATCCAATCGATTCAGCGCGTGGCTTCGGAGACTGCAGCAGAGAACACCGTCAGCGTGTTCCATATAGAGAATGACGAAGTGAAGGGCCGTATCATCGGTCGCGAGGGACGTAATATCCGCGCACTGGAAGCCGCTACGGGTGTAGAGATAGTAGTGGACGACACACCGGAAGCAATCACCCTGTCGGCCTTCGACCCAGTTCGCCGCGAGATAGCACGTCTGTCGTTGCATCAACTCGTTCAGGACGGCCGTATCCACCCCGCACGTATCGAAGAGGTGGTGGCTAAGGTGACCAAGCAAGTGGAAGAAGAGATAGTAGAAGTGGGCAAGCGTACCACTATCGACCTCGGTGTTCACGGCTTGCACCCCGAACTGGTACGCCTGGTGGGTAAGATGAAATACCGCTCATCGTACGGCCAGAACCTGCTGCAGCACGCACGCGAGACAGCTAACCTCTGTGCAGCGATGGCCGGAGAACTGGGACTGAACGTCAAGGCAGCCAAACGTGCCGGACTGCTGCACGATATAGGTAAGGTGGCAGACGAAGATGTTGAACTGCCGCACGCAGAATTAGGTATGAAGCTGTGCGAGAAGTTCGGCGAGAAACCCGATATATGCAATGCCGTAGGCGCTCACCACGATGAGTGCGAGATGAAGACGCTGATTGCGCCTATCGTACAGGCTTGCGATGCTATCTCCGGTGCCCGTCCGGGTGCACGCCGCGAGATCGTAGAGAGCTACGTAAAACGTCTGAACGACCTGGAGAACATGGCTATGTCCTTCCCGGGTGTTGTCAAGACCTACGCGCTGCAGGCAGGACGCGAACTGCGCGTCATCGTCGGTGCAGACAAGATCAGCGACAAAGACACCGAGTTGCTCTCATTCGACTTGGCAAAACGTATCCAGGACGAGATGACCTATCCGGGCCAAGTGAAGGTGACCGTCATCCGCGAGGTACGCGCCGTCAATGTGGCTAAGTAATGGCGAATGGACGAATGGACGAATGTCCAAGAATGTCCGGTAACAGACGAAAGAACGCGGCTATGCCGCTCATAGATAAAAGGGACTGTCAATCTTGGCAGTCTTTTTTTATAGGTAGAATTCTTTACAGAGTTCCGAATAGGCGGCAGAACGACCGCCCTTGTCATCTTCGAGGATGAGCGCGTCTTCGACAATGCGGAATGGTGGTTGTGCCATGTGCAGGTTAGCAAAGGCCATGAGGACTCGCCTTGCGGGTTTGGACTCCTTGGAATATACGCGCGTGAGGCGCACAAGTTGCAACCCCGCGGAAGATGCTATCGTTCGCATCTCTCCTTCCGCCTCAGCGGGTAAGATGAGTGCCAAGACACCATTCTCCGCTAACAAACGCACGCTATGGGCTATCAGTTCTTCGAACGAAAGGCTGTCGGTATGGCGTGCCGTTTTGCGCCCCAGATCGGGGTTTTTGAGACTATTCTGAAAATACGGGGGATTTGAGACTATCAGGTCATAAGACTGCTCGCGGTCTGCCTGCCATTGTTGCAGCGAAGAGCGGGCGGCTGTCAGGCGGTCAGAGAAAGGGGATTGCGCGAAGTTGTCAGCGGCCTGCGTCACGGCGTCAGCGTCGATGTCGATGGCATCAATATGCGCTGACGGGCATCGTTGCGCCACCATCAACGCTATCAGTCCGCTGCCGGTGCCGACATCCAGGATTTGTAATGGCGAATGGGCGAATGGCAAATGGGCGAATGTTTCTTCGAGACCGGAGACAGGGGCCCACGCGCCAAGAAGCACCCCGTCGGTGCCCACCTTCATCGCGCAGCGGTCATGCCGCACATAGAAACGCTTGAACTGAAATCCCTCGGAAGACATGCTTGGTTACGGGTTATAGGGGACGGGTTATAGGGGACAGGTTATAGGGGACAGGTTATAGGGGACAGGGGATAAAATTATCATTTATCAATTAAAATCATGTGGTGGTGATGTTCTGCGCGGCCGGCACGTGCCTCGATGATGCAATGAACGGCCAGATAGGCCCCGAGTATCAGGAACAAGACGGCGCATATATGGCGGAACCACTTCTCGAAAGTCTGCATCTTGGCCGACAGTTTGCTGATACTCACCACGCTGTAACTAACCAGCCACGCTATCAGCATGACGGGCAGGCCGGTACCCAGTCCGAAGATGACAGGCATGAGCCAGTTCCACGTGCTGGGCAGTGTGAGCATGATATCTATCATCGTCAGAAAATAGACCAGACGGTGGGGACAAAAGGCGATGGCGAAGAAGATGCCGAGGATGAACGACCAGATCCAACTCTCCTGGCTGTCCGTCTCTTTGAGCCAGCGACTGACGCCGTGATCATGATCGTGGTGATGGTGTCCGCTGATGAGCAGCACAATGCCGCAGATGAGCATAAAAACGGCCAATACGGGTTCTCCCCAGCGGCAAAGCACCTGCTGAATACCGGCGGTCTGCGTACCCATCAGAAACGGAATACTGAGCAACACGTACGTCGCCAGTTGTCCCGACACGAACATCGTGCCGTTAGCTAACACCTTGCGGCGGTTGTTGATCTCCTTATCGATATATCCTATTGCGGTGATGCTGATCATGAGCGTACACGGGTCCAATATTGTCAGCAAACCCAATAAAAACGACGTAAAAACTTGTATCATAATGCATTTTTTTTCAAAAAAGTTTGCAAAGGTACGAAATTTGTAGTAATTTTGCAAGCGAAAAATGAAGAATATGCGAAAAATAGTCCATTTTATATGCTTTGTGACGTTAATGGCATGCTTGAGCGGCTGTCATTCGTTCAGCGCAGACAGTAAGCGTCTTCAGCGTCAGGTGACCGAACGTGAGTCGTATGCCGAACAGCAATTGGAACACTTGACAGCGGCCCTCGTACACCATGCGCCGATGGACACTATCCGTGCTATTGCCGAGCAGGACGCCGAACTGCTCTTCTACGTCTTCGACGCCACTCGCCTGCTCTATTGGTCCGACAACTGGCTCTCGTCGGGCGAAGTGCTTGTGCCGGGCTACGACAAATGGAGATACGGACATTTTCGCAACGCACACGCACTGGTCAGATGGACACGCGTGGACGAGTACAATATCATGACCGTCATTCCAATCCGCTATGACTACCCGCTGGAGACGCGACTGATGCGCAATAGTTTCGTTGAGCCGTTTGACATCTCCGCCAAGCGCGGCATAACGCGTTATAGGCGTGACGACTATGCGCCTATCTACTCGTCGGACGGCGACTACCTGTTCTCGCTTACGCCCGAGGCCGAACCGCTGGACAATACCGAGGGCTATGCCATGGCCTCGCAATCGTTCTCCTTCCGCACGTTGCTCGAGGCAGACGAGTCGCTCGACACGCCATGGTGGAAGCCCGACGGGCTGCACGGACGCGTCTATTTCCGCCTGTGTCTCGGACTCTTTGCACTGCTCATGATCATCGGCATCTGGGTGCTCATACGCAATCGGGGAATCCGCAACATGCGGCTCTCCACGCGTATCATGTACGTCATCCTCATTTGCGTCCTGTCGGTCTTCATCTATATGTTCCTCATGTCCGTGCGCTATGTGCGAACCAATTTCGAGGAACGCCAGCGCGAACAATTACTCACGCGCTCCGAGTATATCCAGTCTTATCTCCGCTCGCTCTACTATTGGGACATGACGCTCACCACCTCCCAATCGCGCGGCTTGTCCAGCGACCTGCATGACCTGGGGCACGACCTCAATCAGGATATTCACGTCTATATGCTCAGCGGCGAACTGCTCGCCACATCGTCCACCACCCTCTTCCAGAACGGCGTCCTCTCGCTGCGAATGGCACCCGAGGCGCTCTTCTGCGACAATCATTCGGTCATCTGCTACGAGCACCTCGCCACACACCCCTATCTGGTGGCTTACGTGCCCTTCTATAACGGATCATTCGTGCCTATCGGATATATCGCCATGCCCTATTTCCTGAGCGAACAGACACGATGGCGCGAAGTGGACCAACTGCTGGCACGCATGTTGCCGCCGTATATCATTATTCTCCTATTGGCGCTCATCTTCTCCTATGCCGCCGCGCGAAGCATGTCATCGCCTATCATGCTGCTCACCGACAAGATGCGCCACTTCGAGATTGGAGCCAAGGACAACCACGTCACCTATCCTTATCACGACGAGATCGGATTGCTCGTCGAACGATACAACTTGCTGGTGGATCGCGTTGAGAAATCTGCCGAACAACTTGCCAAGGCCGAACGCGAAGGCGCATGGCAAACCATGGCAAGACAGATTGCACATGAGATCAACAACCCACTCACGCCAATGAAACTGTCTGTTCAGAAACTGCAGCGAATGCACGGCACGGAGCAGTTCGACGCCTATTTCGACAAGGCTACACGCATGCTCGTCATGGAGATTGACAACCTCTCGCACATAGCGCAATCGTTCTCCACCTTCGCCAAGCAGCCCGAGGTCATCACCTCCGAGGTGGACATCGCGCAAAAACTGTCTGACGTCATCACACTGCAGCGTTCCAACGACCAGAATATACCTATCCGCTATGTCGGTCCGGACAGTGGCATCATGGTCTATGCCGACCGCGAACAGATAGGCCAGGTCTTCGTCAATATCCTGCGCAACGCGCTACAGGCACTCGAGGGACGACCGGACGCTGACATCATCGTCATGCTCAATGCGCTCTATTCCGATCGCGAGATTCAGATATCCTTCTCCGACAACGGACCGGGCATCCCTGAGGATGTTCAGCCGCGTATCTTCCGGCCGTCCTTCACGACCAAGAGCAACGGCAACGGACTCGGTCTGGCTATTTCCAAACGCATCATCGAGGGCACAGGAGGACGCATCACCTTCGACTCCAACGACAAGGGTACCACCTTCTATGTCTATCTCCAAAAACCCAACGCCTAAGCGATAAGATATCTTTTTCTTACACTTACCCCATTAAACCAACAGAAGGGGCGTTTCCCGCAGAAACGCCCCTTCTTCGTGTACATTATACGACTATTGAACAACCATCTGGATTTAGTAGTTTAGACCGAACGCCCATAGAGGAATCGTATTCAAGAAACCATATTCGATATCGTCCTTGACTACATAGCCGTTAGGTACGTCCTCTATCTGCTTGTTACCTTTCTTTTTACCTCCCACTTCGAACGTATAATCGCCGATAGTGAAATCCGACACGCGTGAAGAGAGCACCTTGTTGTTTACGCGCGTTTGGTTGTAAAAGAATGTCTCACGCAGATTACCTGTTTCGGGTTTCCCGTACGCAAGGACGGTCATTAGACTTGGATTATCAATATATACTTTCTCGACTTTCCCAAGGCTACGCAAACCGCCGGTGTTATCCCGCAGCTGACCTAACATTCCTGCTTTCTCAAGATAGACTAGGTAGTCCGGGATATTGTTCTTGCTCACGCCTACTTCTTGCGACAAACTATCCGCATTGGGCTTCATCGGAGCGATACCGGATATGACGCCTACCAGTTGAATCAGTTTGCGTGCCGTAGAAGCTTTCAGGTCTGCGTATTGGGCAATGTCCGATTCAATAGTCTGTCGCACAATCTGCTCGATACGTAGAGCAAAATCCGGCTCGTTGCTAAATGGATAATAACCGGTTTGAAGGTATTGTTTGAAATAGATCAACGGGTGCTCTATTGTATCTAAGACAGCAGTCTCCTCGTGTCTCAAAATCTGCTCTAGCGAGTAGACAGGTAAGTCAATTTGATGAAACAGCGCCATATACTCGCGAAAACTCAAGCCCTGCAAGTGATAGATAGGAGCACGACGACTCAAATCCGCTTCCCCATCGATGATATCAAGAATAGACGAACCGGTGAAGGCCACTTTTAGCGACTCATGGGTATCGTAGATCTGCTTCAACTCGCGCGACCAGTTTTTGTATTTATGCACCTCGTCAATATACATGCGTTCTCCGCCGTACTTAACAAAGGAATCCGCCAATTCTATAAGTGTGTGTGTAGTCAAATATAATGAGTCTGCTGAGATATACAGACTCCGTTCACGGCTTGGACTCTGCACTAAATGTTGTAAGAAGAGCGTCGACTTTCCCACTCCGCGTGGGCCTACCAGTCCGAACATACGGCTCTCCCACGGAAGACGATCATACATATACCGATGGAATGTGTTCGGTGTCTTGCGTAATTGCTCGTTTTGGTACGCAATAAGTGAATTGTCTATCATAATATTCGATGGTTTTTATGTTATTTAGCCCCTAGGCACAATAAAATTCATTTTTTCGGTGGCAAAATTAATGCTTTTTTCTGATATACGCAAATAAATCACACGAAAAATCACTTATTGAGGGATTTTTTTTGCAAAACAAGCACTTATTGAGGGATTCGGAAGGTTCCTTTAGTGTCAGAAGCCGAAGGTACAATATTTTTGAACCCACCAAATTTTTTGTAACTTTTCGGTTATACCCACCAAAATCTTCCTTTTCTTACACTTACCCCATTAAACCAACAGAAGGGGCGTTTCCCAATGCCTGACGCAGAAAGGCATTGTTTGAGATCAGAAGAAGGAATCCATACAAACAACAAAGAAGCGGCTCGTTGAGTCGCTTCTTTTAATATAACCTTGCCATTAATGGATTGGCCAACAAGCCAATCTGGCAAACGTAATGATTGTTATGGTCGTTAGTCCTATAAAGTTCTGCACATCGCTTACAGCCGCTTGCTTTTGGATAGTAACCAATGGGCCATAGAAGACCGATAGGAAAATAGCCTCCACTAACAACCATTCTGCTCGAAGTCCATGGGCTACGATCAACCAGATGAGTGCACAATAGATACAATAAAAGACTACAAACAACAGAGCCGCGTATTGTCCGGAGTGCAGCCCCTTCTTTTGATGCAAATCGATTGCAAAAGCTGCGAGAACGACTGCCAACAAGCAAGAGATTACAATCGGTCCCCAAAGGTGCGACAAGCAGGCTGGTGCAAACACAATCAGTGCCAATGTTACCCAGGTAAACAGCCACATTGACTTGTCCAATAATTCATTTTTTTTCATACAATTAATTATTTGATGGGTTAAACAATACCTAAAGCAAATTATTGATTGACTTTAACAAAAATCCGCTGCAAAATTACAACATTTTTTTGACATATGCAAATAATAAGCAAGAAAAAAATGAAAATAATTCGTCACTTTTCACCACACTTGCTACTTTTTGATACTATTTTTAATTTTTCTTGCACATTTGTTCAGATTTAACAAATTCAGCCAAAACCATGCCGAAATAATTAATACTATTTGTCGTAATTTTGTGTCTTATTTCTCAAATAGAACACTACTTAAGGCACAAAAAAATGTATTACCAATTAGAAAGCACTGCTGAACGAAAACAGCAAGACGAACTCTTCAAAAAGTATTGTAACGAGCACACACGCAAGCAGTTATGCCAACGACTACCCGAAGAGTTCGGATGGCTGGTCGATGACCATTCGCTCGGAGTAAATATCAGCAGAAATATCTAAGTCACACATGTGACTTGCCATGCGATGCAAAAGCAGCACTTTTGCAGCGGATTTGAGATGGCGAACCGGAAAATCCTGAAGCTCCTGACCGCTGCGCTCATCCGGAAGGCTCAAGGCGAATGTTTGGTAAGGGCGAAGGGACGAAAGGCGAATGGACGTTTTTAATAGTCCAAAATGCCCCCAAAACAGCCCCCAAAAGACAAAACTGATTGATATTTTAGAGAGTCGAAAATTATCAAAAATTAGGGAAAATTTTCTTCGTTACACGTAGAAGATTTAACTAATGTCGGGATAATCCCGACGCAATAAACGCGGAAAAAACGCGCGGTGCTAGCCGCGCGAGCAAAGACAACAGACCCACCGCCCGAATCCGCCTCGCTAACGCTAAGGCTCACGTGACTGCGGGGAGACCCCTTGTATGACGTTTTCTCCTTGCGCTACGCTCTCCCCACCGAGTGCACTTTGTTAGCGCTCGTCGAGGCCCCCAGTTAAGATGGCGGATACAAAAGCGGGCGACGGAAAAAGAAAGGTTGATAAGAAAAAAGAACCAAAAAAGAAAG
>JAILDU010000035.1 GCA_024689005.1 Paludibacteraceae bacterium | reverse complement strand
CTCTCTTTTATTCTCTTATCATTTGTCATTGCACTCTGCGACCGTCTATTGTATAGAGTCCTTCCTTTGTGCTTACGTACAAAGCCTTATCGATCATCACCAAATGATTTGACGACTTCTCTGCTTGTACGTTCTCAACAGCCTCTGGATATGGACGCGTGTACTTAAAAATAGGCGGGTTACCTTTATCAGAATCGCTGGTGGTGTAGAACACACTATTGTCCAACCAACAGATTGCCTCACCTTGCCACTCGTAGGTATTATAGCATTTTAACGGTTGCGGTTGACGTTTAACGGCATCTGCTACGCTCTCGCCGTCCTGACGTTCCCAATACAGAATCCAACAATATGTAGCAACTATATTATTGTGGTTCTTGATTAGAATATACTTGCCATCCGGTGAGATATCCGCAGCGGTAACAAGGTGGAAACCTTTGTATGGTCTATCATCTGCGCTTTCACCCAAGTCGGAGCGCACACCAAGATCACATACATATTCCAAAGTCTGCTCCTCATCGCCGTAATCGAGACGGAACGGAATTCGGAACACTTGGCACACATTGTAATATACCTTGGTAATGATATAAATCATCTGCTCACGGTTGTCATACATAAGTGCCTCGGCATTGTGGAATGCACTATCCGGATAGATATATTTGATTCGAGATGCAGTAACGGTTACTTCGGGTTTATTGACAGGATCGATAGCCGGTTCCTCGAAATAGATAATCGAATAGTCTCCATCAGTCTCGTCATTATCACCAAAAGCTCCAATGAAGAGATAATTCTTTCCATCGTATACTCCGCCGGACATATCTTCCCAATCCCAACGATAGATCTTATTGAATTTTACCTTGCAAGCACGCTCTGCTCCCTTCTCGGTTGTAGCGATGATGAACGGGTTTGTATCCTCATCTGTCTCATCACTCTGCATCCAGATGTAACCCGGAGTGACACGTGAGCAAGCGATACCGGATACTTCAATGATATTTTTCTTGATATCCAATGTGCCGCATTGTCTCTTGGTGAACTCGTTATTCCACTCCAGTGTATCGCCATTGTACACCAATTTAGGAGCCGCATTAGAGCACGCACTGATGATAACGAATAGTGCACCGATAAAGAATATTCTTTTAGACATAGTTCTGAAGATTTGCATGTTTAACGAATTTCGGTTCCCGAGACAGTATAGGCTTTCTCGCCGCGAAGAATAATCAATTGACCGTCACGCATTATTTTGGTTGCAGCAATATTGTCTCCGCTTATATTCTCTATTGCCTCTGGATAAGGTTTGACGTATCGGTAAATAGGAGGTTCGCCACCGTCATCACTAACAGTAAAGAATACGTTATTGTCAAGCCAGCAGATGGCTTCTCCTTGCCATTCTGACATATACGACTTGATGACCTCAGGTTGACGTTTGAGAGTCTCGCTGATGCTCTCGCTTCCTTCGCGTTTCCATAGAAGAGTCCATGAGAAAGTCGCCGATGTATTATTGTGGTTCTTTATGAGAATACGGCTCCCATCCGGCGAGATATCAGCAGCAGTAGCCAAGTGGAATCCTCTAAACGGGCTGGCACCTTCACCAAGATCGGACTTCACACCAAGATCGCACACATATTCTAATGTTTGCACTTCATCACCATAATCAAGACGAAATGGCAGACAGAAGACTTGATTGACATCGTAATACACCTTGGTAACAATATAGAGCTTTTGCTCTACATTGTCGTACATCATCGATTCAGCATTGTGCATGATGCCTTCCGGATACTGGAATTTGATAATAGACGGAGTCACCTTGATGGATTTAGCCCCCGTGATTTCCGGCTCCTCAAAATAAATGATTTGATAGTTTCCTTTGCTTGCTTCATTATCACCAAATGCACCAATGAAAAGATAGTTCTTACCATTGTACACACCACCGCACATATCTTCCCAATCGTTACGATTGATTTTGGTTGTAAATTCAACGAGTTTGTGACGTGTTGTACCTTTCTCATCGGCTGCAATGATGCAATCCGAGTAGTCATCACTCTCCATCCATATATACCCGGGAGTAACTCGAGAACATGCAATACCTGAAATTTCCACCAGCCCAACACCCTTTTTCAGTGTTCCACACTGCGAACGTTTGTATTCATCATTTTCTATAAGAGTATCGCCATTGAACACCAATGGTTTTGGCTTTGCGACACATGCAGCTACACTAATTAAGAGCAAACTGCCGATAAAGAACATCTTCCGTACCATAAAATAAACAGACTAATATGATTATTGTTTTGTCAATTACTCATTATTTACTTACTTTATTTCTGCGCCCAATGCGTTGAAGGTTCTACCATCACGAACGATGAAGATTTGACCATTGCGAACTACCTTCTGCGCTTTTTGTCCTGCCTGCACATTCGAAATAGCCGTCGCATCATCCGGAACAGTCAGTACTACGTTGCGAATGTAGAATGTACCTGCCTTATCAGCCGCCGGATTGGCAATGAACACCAATTTCTTAAACGGTTTAACCGGTTCAGTTGCCGTAGTTGATCCCCAGAGGACATCAGATGGCATATAGCTCTTGCTTGCCCATTCTGCGTTCCAACTCGATATACTCAAATCTGCATCAACACTATACCACTGTCCTCCATTGTTATCCTCCAGGTAAACAAGGAAGGAAACCCAGTCAGTACTAAGGCCATCGCTCTTGTAATCAAAAGCCAAATTTGTTACGTCTAAATCATTCAAGGAAAAACTCACACCTGCTGTTGGATATTGTCCGGTCAAGTCAAACGATGCACTTAAAACTCCATCAGTCAAATTTAAAGTTGCATCAATCGCAGTGCCTTGAGTGAGATCAATTGTGATTTCTTTTGCGTTGATAGTAATTGCAGCTAAGAGTGCTGCCGCAAATAGGAAAAATTTCTTCATAGTAGTATATTTTTAAGTTAAACGTTTTATGATATAATAACCAACAGCCCGTAGCAGAATGCTACAGGCTATCGGTTTGAATTCTTACTTCGACAATGCGTACATTGCGAATGCAGCACAGCAGATACCTGCTATCTGAAGCGGATTAGGAATAACGCTCAGAATAATCAACGACAGCAATACAGTTACCATCGGAGAAAGGCCTTCCATCGGCGAAACGATAACGGCCTTACCATAACGGTAAGCATAAACCAAAGTCAATGCACCGATAGAGTTGAGAATCTGGATACCAAAGCAACCACAACTCTTACTCAAAGCCTCTGGGCCTGCGAAGAAACTTGCTGCTTCCGGAGTCATGTAGTATGCGATAGGAATCAATACCAAACCCGACAGAGCCATCCAAACAAATATTGATTCAGCGTCCATCGAGTTGTTGGCAAACTTCATAAAGAAACCTTGGATACCCCAAGCCAACAATACCAATACGGCCAATACAATCCACAACCAACCGCTAACCGGGCTTCCTTCTTGACCTGTCTCAAGCGAGAGAAGCAAGATAGCGACCAAAGCCACTGCGATACCGGCAACTTGCCATTTTGTTGCTTTCTCCTTGAGGAAAATAGCTGCCAGCGTGATTACGATAACAGGTGACATGGAGATGAACGGATAGATAATATAACTTGGTCCCAGAGTCAAAGCCTTGAAGAGAACCAACTGACCACCTGCTCCCAGCAGGCCAACGGTGCAACCCAGCAGAGCAGACTTCTTGTCATGCAGGAACTTGCCCTTGTTGATGATAAGTGCTACCAGTGCACAAGGGATCATCGTCAATGCCCAAATAATATACACTACGGTATCAGGTATACCGTTTTGAATCTGATAGCCCGAGAAGGCTCCCCAAATACCCCATGTTACTACTGTGATGAGGATAAAAAGTAACCAAAGTTTGTCTTTCATATTAATTATTTATGTGTTATAAGTTAAACGTCAGAATTACTTCAATAGTTCAAAATACGGCAATCGTTCCAGGGGCACATTGATATGATACGTCTTACCGCCTTTGTATCGTTTGCCCTGTTCGTCACGCCATGTTCCTTTAGGTAGGCGCACATCGCGTTCTAAACGATTGTCCACCACCGGAGCCACCAGATACCTATCGCCAAACATGAATTGGTCTTTCACATTCTCCAGTCCCTGGTGTGGAAACTGGTACTCCATCAGCCGCACTATCGGTTCGCCTGTTTGCGATGCCTTGCGAGCATATTGCATGATATATGGTCCGAAAGATGTATGCAACTTGGCCATATTCTGCACGATAGCCAGATTCTCTTTGGACAATATGCGCCATGGCGCCACAGAGAATTGCATCATCGGCATCAATGCATGTACCTGAGCAGAACGTACAATGAGTGCCTGATCAAACTCATCTTCCTTTATATCCAGAAAAGCCGCAAATTGTCCGCCGCCGACCATGTCAGGACACGCGTAAGAGTAGCCTAACATACCCGCCACACACATCTGCGGAATAAGTTGCTGCACTGCAGCCCAACTATAATCCTTGTCTCCCAGACGTTGGACAAGCGGTTGACCTCCCATTTGCCAACAAGCACGATACTCATTGAAAGGAAAATGCAGACCTATTCGCGCCCACGATGCGGTGTGATCTACTGTGGTAGCGCTCGTGTCATAAGCGGAAATAGCAGTTGACGCGTAGCAGTTATTATCACCTGCGTCAAACTTATACCCGTCTATGCCGTACTCTGATTGAGCGTCGCGAAGAACACTGACAAAATATTCTACAGCAGCAGGATTGGTCAAATCGTAGCATGCACTATAGCCGTTCCACCAATTGAGGATAGCCGTTCCTCCATGAGGAGTCTTCAGCAGATATCCTTTTGCCTCTAATTCTCTATATTCCGGAGAGTCAGCGCTTACGAACGGACTAATCCAAACCATCACTTTGAACCCCAATGCATGGAGTTCGTCTATCATGGCTTTTGCATTCGGAAAGCGCTCTGCCTTGAATGAGAAATTGCCGTAATAGCGTTGCCAATTATCGTCAATCATCAGCACACCGGCAGGAAAACCATTATCTACTACTGCGTGCGCATAACGAAGAATGTCCGCTTGGTTCTGATTATACATCAGTTCTATCCACGTGTTGTACTGCGGCATGGTGAAGAACAAGGTATCGGGCAACTGTCCGTTAGCAGGGAAATACTTGGCTTGCGCAGCTAAATACGCATCGCGCAACGTACTACCGGCTTTGACTTTTGTCATCTGCTCCGACGACTTAATCTCTCCGTTCGCAGCCGAAAAGACAAAGGGCTTTTCTGACCACATGTATTCGCCATTAGAAGAGAGGAAGAGAGGCACCAACTGGTTGTTGGCATCCTGCGTGGCCAAGTCGAATGCAGGCAGATTGACATAAGGCTGCTCATGTCCCAAACCGACTGCTGCCCCCCACCACGAAGCGGCTTGCGCCGACTCCGTGACAGAGAACATCATAATCAGTATGTTGAGCAGTATTTTCTTCATCTATAGAGAATATCTTCTAAGTACGAATTATTCCACCTTGATTGTGGTCAAATAGTTGTAACCAGTAGCCTCGTCCCACATATTCTCATCAGCCAAGCGAATGCTGAAGCGTGGATCATCGTGCAGCGACTCATACGGATCCGGCAGGTTGAGATAGAGCTTATACTCTCCGTGCATTTGCGCATCGAGGCTACAAGAGAGCGTAAATGTATGCTCACCCGGCAACCAGAAACGTGGGTCAACCGATGTCTGCGGATATACAAACTTCTTGCTTGCATCGCTAGCGCTGACAAAAATGAGTTCCACATCACGCTTGTTGACCGGAGCTGCGAAACCACGGTTACGTAACTTGAAGTATGCTTGATACTCTTGTCCGGCATTCGGGCTCTCAGTCAAGATAGTCTTTTCCAGATAGAAGCGATAACCTAGACGAGTTAAAATCTTGTCCATTGTTCCGTCCTTACGCCACATGTTTGTTACTGACTCGCGATAAGCACGATTCAAATAAGACCAGTGGAATTTTTCCATTTGGCTAATTGCATTCTCTCCATCAGAGTCAGAACATTTTTCGCATGTTTCACCTCCCATAAAGGTATATTTGCTATCTTCTGCCCAGAAATTACGATCGTTATTTCCTTTGTATGTACCTACGTCACTAGAGGAAGAAACAAAGCAATCATTATGTGCACAGATACGCGCCTTGTTGGTTGTTTTGTATGCTTCATCAGCCGTCAACGGACTCTCTCCGAATCCACGCATCTTGAGATAACGCATCTTAAATGCCGGAGTACGAAGCGCAACTTGTCTGCTTTCCGGCACTGCTTGCAACAAATGTTCAAGCACTTGCCAGCGCGGTTCGAAGTCTGCATCTTTTGTCGGATTCATCTTGTAATTAGTAGTATAATACCACTCGCCCCATACGCCGATTAGGCCACACTGCACGCAGAGGATTACATCTGCATTTTTCTGCAAATATGGAGCCAATTGTTCTATATGTTTGTGTGTCCACTCTGGAGTTGCATCCCAGGGTTTACCATTGTTGCTACTATCGTGTTTATAAGAGAAGCGCAAAACGACTTTAGCGCCGCCTTGACGCAGAGCGTCCATATTGTGATCAAAGCGATCAAAAAACTCTTGAGGCAGATCGCTCTCCATATATTCTGTCAGATAATATGAATGCAAATATAGGGTTATCTTGTCCGGAGCAGTACGATTATACTTGATTGTACTTATATTAGCGTGACTGTTAATTCCTACCGAATCCGACTCATAATAAGCTTGGATATACAATCCACGCTCAGGATTCGGAAAGATTTCTTTGCTTTC